>JALSQA010000402.1 GCA_026985685.1 Campylobacterales bacterium
GTACTGGAAAAGAAGATTACAAAATCTCAATGAAAAGAGAAAACGACTTGAGAAAAGAACAAAAACAACAAATATCATGGGTGATCTTGATGACCTTGAAGCCCAGGCTGAAAATGCACAAACTATGCTTGATAGCATGAAAGTGATGATCAAACAAGCCAATATCAAAGCTAAACAGATGGCATCTGTATATAATTATCTCAAGATGAAAGCCCCATCTGATGGTGTTATAGTTATGAAAAACATCAAAGTTGGTGATATGGTAATGCCTGGTATGCTAACGATCATGATGGTTGATACAGAAGATTTAGCAATTGATATCTCTATACCAGCTAGTACATTAAAACTAGTACGTGTAGGACAAAAAGTAGATGTACTTATAGATGCTTTTCATTTTCGTACAAAAGGAGTCGTTGATGCAATCATACCAGATGCAAATCCAATGACACATAAAATAAAAATGCGTGTAACATTTAACAAAAAAGATGAGAACATACTTCCTGGTATGTATGCAAAAGTAATCGTAAACTCAGAAGAATATTTAGAAACAAAAACTAAAGAGAAACAAAAAAAAGAAAAATCTACATTACATCCTCTTAAACTTGATTAACAGAGTAAGTTTAACTTAATGGCACCTACAATGCCATTAAGTTAAAAAAATTTTTTGGAAGTCTTGCTTGGGCTAGACTCCTACAAGATGGGACTAAAGTCTCCATTGCCAAGAATGATAATTCTTTAATTTATATTAGAAGCGGAAACTTTAGTCCCCAATTTACACTTTTTAGTTTAAAAATATTTGTGGACAACGCTAAGATCAGAACAGAAAATATATAAGCATAATGAAAATATAAAAGTTATAAGTTTATTTATAGTTCAACTTATAACTTTTTTTAACATAATCATAATCTAAATATATAAATTAGATTATGATTTTATTTAGATAGCTTTCGTATTGTACATCAATACAGGAACAAATATCAATGAAACAGCTACAGCAGCAACTGTTCCAGATATCAAAGCAACACCCAAACCACCAAAGATAGGATCAGTTGCTAACAATGCCGAACCTAGTATAATAGCTACAGCAGTTAAAAAGATAGGTTTTGCCCTCGTTGCTGTTGCTACTGCAATAGCTTCACGTTTTTCCATGCCTTTATCTTGCATCAATGATTTGGTAAAATCGATCAATAAAAGAGAGTTTCTTGAGCTAATACCCATCAAAGCAATAAAACCAATCAAAGATGTTGCCGTTAAGAAAAATGTGTCTGTCGTAACCAAATCAGCTACCCAGTGCCCAATAATTACACCAATAATAGATAAGAAACTACCACCTAATATAATACCGCTAATCGCAAAACTTTTATAATAAATTACTAATAATAAGAAGATTAAAACCAATGCAGCAATAAAAGCTCCACCCAAATCTCTAAAAGTATCAAGAGAGACTTTCATCTCACCATCCCAGCGAAGTAGATATTTCTCACCTGTTTTTTTATCTACTAAATGTAAATCAAACATATATGTAGACATACCAGGCTCTTTTGTTACAATATAATCTTTAGAAAACTCTTTAATCATCTTATCTCTAGCATCAAGCAATGGATATAACTGTGATTGCATATCTGTTTCTGCTAAAACATTAAGCATTTTTTTCAAATCTTTTGAAAATATTGTTGGAGAATTTTTTACTTCTACGATATTTACAAGTTCATTTACAGGTACCATCATACCTTTTTGATTCATAAGGCGTAGTGATGATAATTTCGCATCTAAAGCATCACGGGATTTTTCATCAATTTTTTTAGATTTATCCAACACTACAAACAGAGGTATTTGGTCAGGAGAGTTTTGTGAATTTTTAACAGCAACAGACATACCTTCAAACGCTAAATAAAGAATATTATTTAACTGTTTCAAAGAGACTCCAGATCTTGCTATTTTTTCAGAGTCAGCTATCAATTCATACTTTTTGTACATTTCATCTTGCATTATATCTACATCAACTAAGCCATCTGTTTTAACTAATATATCTTTAACTTTTTGAGCCATGCTTCTGATGGATTTAGCATTTTCTCCATAAACTTCTACGACTATTGAAGCCATAGTAGGAGGACCTGCTGGCTGTTCAATCATCTTGATGCTAGTTTGAGGTACAAGTGTTTGACATTTTGAATGAATTATAGGTCTAAGTCTTTCCACCATCAAATATGAAGGCTCTTCTCTATGATGCTTATCTGTTAAATTAACAACAATTTCAGCCATGTTTTCACCCTGCTTCAATGATGAGCCCTTAACCAAACCAGCATAATCTAATGGAGCACCTTGACCTAAGAAAACTTCACTATTTACAACAGCCTTTTCGTGAGTTAATACATCTATTACACAATCTGTTATTTTATGAGTTTGCTCTATCGAACTACCAGAGGGTGCATCCACATATATAGAGAATGTATTAGCACTTTTTCCAGGAAGCATCCTTGCCAAAACTAACTTTGTAGGCAACATCATGATAGAAGCACCAAGTGCAACAAATGTTAAAATAATAACCATTAAACGTTTTTTACGTACGCCATTAACATTATATATAAATTTTTCTAGCCACTTCATGAATGATCTCCGCCTTTTTTATCTTTTTGAAAATGGTGGTGATGATGATGCAATTTTGGTTTTTTGAGCATCTTATTTGCCAAATATGGTGTAAATATATATGCTACTACCAAAGAAGCAAAAAGAGCGACTGGTACATTATAAGGAATTGGTTTCATAAATTCACCCATCATTCCACCAACAAATGCCATAGGTACCATTGTCAAGATAATCGCCAGTGTTGCTATGTTTGTCGGTGCACCAATTTCATCTGTTGCAGTAACCATGATTTCATCAATTTCTCTATCAACAGCATCGTGTTCATGCATATGTCTATGAATATTTTCAATAACAATAATAGCTGCATCAACCAGCAAACCAAGACTGAGTAAAAATGCAAATAGAGTAATCCTATTAATCGTCTGTCCTGTAAGATAAGCGATAAAAAGTGTAACAGCCAAAATAGCAGGTACAGTAAATGTCACAATCAATGACTCTTTCCAACCAAGAGCTAAAACCAAAACAACTGCAATAATCAAAATAGTAATAACCAAGTGATGAACCAATTCATTTACCGCTTCATCCGCTCTTACACCATAATTTCTTGTTACTACGTACCCTATTCCTTCTTTTGCCAATTCTTCATCATATTTCTTTAACTCTTCGATAACACCTTCAGCAACAAATACAGCATTTGTTCCTTTGAGTTTTGCAACACTTAAGGTTATTTGTTCTTTCTTTTGATCAAATTTTCCAAACGTATGTTCTTCCTCATCACCTGTACTCTTTTTTTCTTCTCTTTGTATGATCTCAGCTGATTTATAATTTTGTACATCATAAGAATCTTCAACTGTAGCAACATCTTTTAGATAAATAGGAGAATTCATGTAAGAAGCAACAATAACATTTTTAACATCTTCGACACTATTGATCGCATTTTTGACACCAAAGATTGTTAATTCGTTGTCTTTTGTTCTTCCCTTTACATCAGGCACATTTACCGCCAATGCTTGTACAGCTTGCATTATTTGCCCCAAAGACAGATGATAACCTGATAGTTTATATAAATCTACTTTGATATTAAACTGTTCTTTATGATCACCTTTTAGTGTTGTCTTAGATACGTTTTCAACAGAGTTAAAATCATTTTGTATTTTACGGACTTTTTTAAATAAATCAACACGATTTAGTGGTGAGCCATCCTTCAAATAAAAAGCAAATGTTAAAATAGGAACATCAATATCAATATCAAAAGGGCGGATTAACGGCTGCATAGCACCTTTTGGTAACTGATCCATATTTTGCATCACTTTATCGTAAAGTTTTAAGTTTGAATCTTCACGATTTTCACCAATTTTATACATGACATTGATAATACCTACATTATCTGCTGCCATACCGTAAATATGTTTTAGACCAGATATCTCTCGCAATTTTCTCTCAAGCGGTTTTACGATGATATTATCAATCTCTTCAGGTGTTGAACCTGGTAAAGGAACTATAATAGTACCACCACTAATAGCAATTTGGGGATCTTCTTCACGAGGCATTACCACCAATGACAAATATCCCATAGCCAATAAAAAAACCGCTAAAATCGGAGTTAAAGGGTTATAGATAAATACCTTCGCCAATCGTCCAGCAACATCAGTTACAGGAACCTTGGCAATCTCTTCTTCTTTGTTCATAAAAGTTCCTTTCTACTCTTCAAATGTGATTTTTGTATACAACCCTGGATAAACAATCTTACCCTCTGTATCAAATGTAATTTTTACTTTAAATGTATGTGTCATAGGGTTTGAACTTGGAATGATAGCTGATATCTTACCCTCATTATCTATTTTTACTGAAGGTATATTAACATGGACTTTTTTTCCAATCTTGATAAAGTGTAAATTCTTTTCAGACACTTCTGTCACAATACGTAAACGACTTAAATCTGTTAAGACCATTGCAGGCATTCCAGGCATTGCCATTTCACCAGAATTTATATTTTTTTGAACAATAACACCATCATTTGGTGCTTTTACTTTCAAATAATTATATTGATTCAAAACTTCCTGTAGACGTGCTTTTGCCTGTTGTACTTGTTTTCTGGCTACTTTAACCATGTCACGAAGATTTTTTTCCATCAACTCAATACCTTCATACTGAGCTTTAGAGATAATACCCTTAGCACGTAAACGTCTATTTCTTTGTAAATTTAATAATGCATTACTGTGTTGATTTTGATACATTTGTAAAGATAAAAGAGCTTGTTGAATGGCAAGTTCAACTTGTGACTTTGCACTATCGATCTCTTTTGAATCGATTTCATATAAAAGATCACCTTTTTTAACACGATCACCTTCTGATACTGTTACATTTTTTACAAATCCCATATAACGGCTTGTAATCATTTTTCTATTGTCAGATACTACTGTACCTGATAAATCCAATTTTGTTGCATAAGCATATGCACTAAGTATTGCTAATAATAATATTAATTTTTTCATCATCTCTCCTAATATGCAAGTCTATAGACTTCTAAGATTTTTTGGTTACGAACATTTTGTGTTTTTAATAAATTCAATAATTTTTCAATTTGCAAAGATTGCTTAATCACTACATCATTAATGGATGCGAGTCCCTCTTTATAACGTTCTTGATAATTTGTATAAATTTCCTGAGCTAATTCTAGCTCTTTTTTAAGACTTTGGACTTGCTTATCGGCATTGGCTATTTCAGTAGTTATTTTTTTGTATTTTAACGCAATACCTTTTTTTGCCAATTCTACTTGTCTTTTTACTTTAAGACGTTTTAATTTTTCTTGTTCTAATTTATTGGCATCAACACCACCATTAAAAACATTTAATTTAGCTTGCACACCAAAGGTATATCTATCATGATCTTTAAAATCACCTAAAAATGTATTGTCACTACTGCCATACTCAACAAAAGCACCAACTTCAGGTTTAAAAGAAGCACTACTTACATCAACCATTTTTGATTGAATTTTTAAGCCAAGTTCTGCTTTTTTGATATCACGATTTCGTTTTAATACATTTTTTAATGGAATTTGACAATCAAAAGTATCTAAGGATACATGTTTAATTGATTTTACTTCATGATCTAATAAAAAGGATAGAAAATCATATGAGAGTTCTCTATTTGCACGTGCTTGAAAAAGCATTCTTTCTACATTTGAAAGCTTTGATTCTACTTCCAATAAATCAGTATTTTTTGCATATCCCTCTTTTTTAAACTCAATTGTTGCATATTTTAAATGTTCAATATTGTTTTTGATTGTAGAGAGATCTTTTTCAAATTTATCCAATAATGAGATATCATAATATGTTTTACGAACTTCAAAAGATTTTTGAGCTTCAACTTTTTGTTTATCCAGTCTTGCCATCTTAGCCATATTTTGAGCTATTTTTTTATAACTAGATAATTTATTACCAGTATAAATAGGAATAGCATACATAAGTTTCACATCAAAATGATTTCTGGCATCTGGGTTATTTAAATTTTTTGGTACAGTTGACAATAACTGTTTTCCCATATTTGGATCTTGCATAATATTGCTAAAAGCATTAAAATTACCACCAGACATTTGCAAGGCTTGTCCAACACCTCCTAAAAACTCATCAAAACCAAAATCACCAAATGTAGCTTCTCTACTTTGTAATTTAAATCCAAAAACATTTCCAGCATCATTTGATCTAAGCCCCATTATCGTTGCATCTAATTTACCAAAATTATAACCATTGGCAACTTTGACACCTAATTTAGCAATTTTTCTATCGAATTCTGCTATATCAATTTCAAGATTCTGCTGATTTGCTAATCTCAATGCCTTTTTTAGAGGAAGATTAGCATATGGTGCAGTATCATTGATGTCATCTGCATATACAAATGAAAAAAGCAGTAAAATAGACCAAAGATATCTGTATTTCATTGAAACTCCTATATTTTTTATAAATAGTTAAGATTTTACATAAAATAGGCTTACAGGTCTATTAGAAGGCAGAGACGTACACTAGGGATTTGAATCCAATTTCTAGTGTACAAAAAAGTTATTAAATAACAGCGTATGAAACCCAGTTACATTCAGGTATAGAAGAGAGTTCATTAAGTACATCTTTTGAGATTATATCATCCACTAAGATCACAGCAAGTGCACTTCCTTTTACATCACGACCTAGTCTAAAATCTGCGATATTGATGCTATGTGTACTTAAGGCTGTAGTAATTTGTGCGATAACACCTGGCTTATCTTGGTTTGAGAAGAAAATCATTTTTCCTTTTGGTTTAAAATCAAGCTTAATATCATTGATATTGACAATTTTTTCATAAACATCAGAAAAAACTGTTCCACCAATACGAATCGTTCCATTATCGGTTGTTAAAGTTATTTCAATTTTATTTTTATATTCACTTTGATTTGGAACTTTAGCCGTTACGAGATCAATATTATGCTCTTTAGCTACAAATTCAGCATTTACATAATTTATTTTTTCACCTAGTGACTCTTTTAATGCACCAACAATTCCAAAAGTACCTAAACTTTCTACATATTCACCAACATCACCTTCAGCTTCGATTTTAAATGTCTTAATATGTCCTACATTTACCTGTGCAGCCAGATAGCCAATCTTTTGTGCTAACTCTAAGTACGGCTTAACAAATGATGGTAATTCACTCTCTTTGATTGGTAAATTGAGTGCATTTGGATAGCTTGTTCCCCTTGCTGCACTGATAGCCTGTTCAACTGCCTGTGTTGCTATTTTTTCTTGAGATTCTAATGTATTTGCTCCTAGATGTGGTGTAACTGATATATTTTCTAAATCTAAAAGCTTATTATTTATCGCTGGTTCTTTTACAAATACATCTATACCTGCATAAGCTATCTTACCACTTTTTAGACCATCATATAATGCATCTTCATTATATAAACCACCTCTTGCACAATTTATAAGACGAACACCATCTTTCATCTTTGCAATTTCATCAGTGTTTATCATATCTATGGTCTCTTTATTTTTAGGCGTATGAATCGTAATAAAATCACATGAGAGTATATCTTCAAAATTTTTCGTATACGCCACACCCATATCCAAAGCTTTTGCAGGATCAATATATGGATCATATGTCAAAACATCCATTTCAAAAGCCAAAGCTCTTTTTGCTACACGACTTCCGATATTACCAAAACCAATGATTCCAAGCTTCTTATCTTTAAGTTCAGTGCCATACCATTTTTCACGTTTCCATATACGTTCAAGTTTAAGATGATTATTTGCATTTGGAAAACTTCTAGCAGCACTTAACATATGAGCCATTGTCAACTCAACCGCAGCAATAGTATTTGCAGTAGGTACATTCATGACTATAATACCCTTTTTACTACAACCTTCTATATCAACATTATCGACACCTACACCAGCTCTCACAATCGCTTTGATATTATCTGATTTATCTAAGAATTTTTGATCTACATCAGTAGAACTTCTAGTAATTGCAACATCATACTCACCTATAACATCTAACAATTTATCTTTATCCATATCTGATGCGTCGATATAGTCTATATCACTTTCAGATGCCAGAATATCCAAACCTTTTTGATGTATTTTGTCACAAACAATAACTTTTTTTATTTGCATGATTTCCCCTAATTTAAATTAATATGATAGACAGTTCGTGGGTAAGAAAATTTATTTTGTTTTTTTTGAAGATAGATTTTATATATCCAACTATCTTTTGAGATTTGTTCATCCAATAAGACTTCTTGCTCTCTATCGTTTCTCTCATTCTGAGAATTTAAGTCTACAGCATCAACACTTATATATTTATAAAGTAGTATCACTATAGCCACTATGAAGCTCAGAAGAACTCCAAAAGTGACATAGAGATATTTTTTTTGCATAAGCTATTTTAATTGGTCTTTGATGATATCCCCAAGTGTTGATTTGCTATCATCATTGTAAGCATTTAATGCTTCTTTTTCTTTGATTCTTGCTACTCTTTTAACAGAAAGACGAATACGTCCTTTTTCTGTATCTATAAAAGATATTGCAGCTTCTAACTCTTCACCATTTTCAAGTTCATCAGCTTTTTTCTCACCTAAATCTTCATGACGGATTAAAGCATCTACACCATCTTCAAGCTGTACAAATACACCAAAATCTTTGATATCACGTACTGTTGCTTTAACAATATCATTGTTTTTATGTGTTTTTGCAAATTTTTCAATTGGACTCTCTTCAAGATCTTTTTTGCTAAGTGAAATTTTCTCATTGTCATGATCTATACGTACAATTTTAACTTCTACTTCATCACCCTCTTTTAAAAGATCTCTAGCTTTTACACTTCTATCCCATGAAACATCTTCATTGTGTAACAATCCTTCTACAGAATCAATTCTGACAAAAGCTCCAAAATCAGTGATAGTAGTTACTTTTCCTGTAACAACATCTCCGTTTCTATGTTTTGATTTAAATTCATCAAATGGCTTTGGTAAAATATTTTTTAATGAAACACGAAGTTTTTGTTTTTCAAAATCCATCTCAACAATCTCAACGTCTATCTCTTCATCTACTTCAAGATAATCTTTTGGATGTTTAATATTTTTATCCCATGAAATCTCAGATACATGTAAAAAACCTTCTACATCATTCCCTAGATCAACAAAAGCACCATAAGGTTCTATGTTGCTAACTTGTACTTTAACTGCATCACCAACTTCAAGTTGCTCTCTTAAATCATCCCAGGGATTTGGTGTAGCAGCCTTGATTGACAATGAAAGATGACGTTTTGCTTCATCATATTTAATCGCTTTTACAGGAACTATCTCACCCTCTTCATATAATTTTGAAGGATTAACTGGACCTTTATAACTTATTTCACTATAGTGAACAAGTCCATCCACACCACCAACATCAACAAACATACCATAACTTGTGATTTTTTTGATTACACCCTCTTTTGGCTCTTCACTTGCTAATAATGCATCAATAATCTCTTTTTTCTTCGCACGATCTGCTTCTATTAATACTTTTCTTGAACCAACAATTGATTTTGCTTCTTTATCAACTTTAATAATTTGTAATTGTACTTTTTTACCAATTGTAGATTTTGTATCTTTGAGATATGCTTGAGATTTTGGTAAAAATATTTCAATTCCATCACTGCTCTCTACAATAAAGCCACCTTTGTTTTTACCAATTACTTTTCCTTCAAGGATAACAGGTTCACCCTCTTCATCATAAGAGTTAACAAATTCTTCTACTTTTTTAGTTCTAAGAGCTTTTTTATACGATAACCCAGGTCTTTCATTGCGGTATCCTGTAATCATAACAGTAATTTTATCACCTACATTAAAAAGCAGTTCACCATTTTCATCAAGAATTTCATCTCGTCTTAAGATACCTTCTTGTTTCTTGCCAACATCAACTAAAACACTATTATCTTCTTCTTTATCAGCTACGATAACACCTTCAACAATATTACCACCTTTTTCTTCTTTGATAGAAGCTTCAAACATCGATGCAAAATCTTCTTCATCTCCTAAATCCATTGCCTCGATAGCACTCTTACTATGGGCTTTAGCACCCGCCTCATTTAACATCACAATCCTTTTACACTAATTTTATTTAAATTTGGAGCATTATACAGAAATATTTCTTATGCTTTGTATGATATTTTGAATAATCCAATCTGGTGTTGATGCTCCTGCTGTTATACCGCATAATTTTTTGTTTTCAAACCACTCTTCTTCTAATTCATCTTCTGTTTCTACTAAATAACTATCCTTACAATTTTCCTTTGCAATAGAAAGCAATTGTTTGGTATTTGAAGAGTTTTTCCCACCAATAACAATCATGATATCAGCATCTTTGGATAAATTATATGCTGCTTCTTGATTTTCAAATGTTGCATTGCAAATGGTATTAAAAATACGTACTTCTTTAACATTTTCTATCAAGAAGTTTGTGATTTTTAAAAACTCTTTTATTTTACGTGTTGTTTGTGAAACAACGGCAACTTTTGATCCTAGATAGACATTTCTTAAATCTTCCACATCCATAACAACCAATGGTTTATTAGTTGCATAACTTTTTACACCTTTGACTTCTGGATGATTTTCATCACCAAAAATCACTACTTTATAACCTTTTTGACTCATCTCTTGAACTATCTCTTGAGGTTTTGTAACAAAAGGGCAAGTAGCATTAATAATCTCTTTACCACTTTTTTCTAAAACATCCAATTCATCTTTTACGATACCGTGTGTTCGGATAATCACTTTATCTGTATTTTCAAGTTCATCTATTTCATGTGTAGTAGTTACATTGAAATTTTTTTCCAAACGATTAATCTCTTCTTTATTGTGAATCAAAGGTCCATAAGTTGAAGCATCTTTTGACTCTTCAGCTATTTCAATGGCACGTTTTACACCAAAACAAAATCCATAATTTTCAGCTAATTTAATTTCCATTTTTTACCTCACTGATTCGTCCCAAAATATCTATAAAATTGGGGAATGAAGTCTGTATACAATCAATATCTGTAATTTTCATTCCACATCTTAATCCTGCAATTGCAAAACTCATAGCTATTCTATGATCTCCACATGAGTCTATAACTGCACTTTTCATATCTGAACCATTGATACTATATCCATCTTCATATTCATCAACACTGATAGCACATTTTTTTAAGTTTTCTACTACACTACTGATACGATCACTCTCTTTTACACGTAACTCTTTTGCATTTTTAACAATACTTTTCCCTTTAGCATATGCCATAGCTATACTAAGTGCTGGTAATTCATCTATCAACCAAGCGATATTATCACAAACTTCCACACCATTTAACGGAGCATATTCAACGATAATATCACCAATAGGTTCATATATATTTTCTTTTTCTACAAATGTTATTTTTGTACCCATTTTTTGCAATACTTTATATGCTTCAATTCTAGTTGGATTTAAAGATAAATTTTTTAATACCACTTTTGCATCTGGTGTAATTGCTGCTGCTATAGCAAAGAAAAATCCACTTGAAGGATCAGCAGGAACAGTGATATTTAAAGGTGATAATGGTTTTTTCATAGGTTCAATCTCAATTACCTCATCAAGTACATTAATATCAGCACCCATACCTTTAAGCATCCGCTCACTGTGATCACGACTCAAAATAGGCTCTTTATAGAAAGATTTCACTTTGGCATTCAATGCCGCTAATATCATGGCACTTTTTACTTGTGCAGATGCAATTGGACTTTTATAATTAAATCCATCTAAATCATCCACCCCACGGATGCCAATAGGAGCTAAATTTCCATCTTCTCTGCCATCAATTATAGCTCCAATGCTCCTTAGTGGGTTGGCAACTCTTTTCATAGGACGATTAGCAAGATATTTATCACCAAATAGGACAAAGTATCCATTACGTGAAGATAAAAATCCCATAAAAAGTCGAATAGCTGTTCCTGAATTTCCACAATCCAAAATCGATGCAGGCTCAACTATATTTTTTGGAGGAGTTATTTTCAATACATTTTCTTCATATTCTATAATCCCACCTAGCTTTTTAACAATTTCTAAAGTATTTAGCGTGTCTTCTGCCTGTAAATAGTTGATGATCGTAGATGTTTTATCACTTAAAAGAGAAAATATTGCACAGCGATGAGAAATAGACTTATCACTTGCAATATCATCTATCTCTAAAGAAAATTTTTTTGCAACTTTTACTTCTAAAAAACTCATCTAAGACCTATTCCAAATTCTGTATCTAGTTTTGCTAAGATATTTTCTGTAATCTTATTTATCTCTTCTTCTGTTAATGTTTTTTCCTGAGATTGTATCTCAAATCTTACAGTAAGACTTCTTTTGTCTTCTAATCCATCATCATACAAATCTATAGGATAAAAAGTTACAACTTCTTTAGGCAAACTCTCAACAAGTCCTTCTCTTAGAGTAGAAAAAGAAAAATCTTTAGGAATCATCAAAGAAAGATCTCTATTTAAAGCAGGAAATTTTCCATATGATTTTGCAATTATCCTACTATAATTTAATCCATCAAAATCTATCTCACTAACATAAGTTCTAGGTAAACCAAAAGCTTTTTCTACTTCAATATGTACTCTTGCGATATATCCTATATCTTTTCCATCAACAATAACTCTTGCAAATTCATAAGGACTAAACAAGTCCATCTTTTGTGTTGCTTTTTCTAATGTAAAAGATCCTATGACATTAGATATTTTCTCACAAACTGCAAAAAAATCTATACTTTCTGGTTTGCCATGATTTTGTATACCAGGATTTTGTGATAAACCACTCCAGATAAATGCCATCTTTTCATGTTCATCTCTTTGTCTATCAACTACTCTGCCTAATTCAAAAAGAGCAACACTGCTTTTGGAGTTTTTGATATTTTTACTTGCTGATTCTATCAAATGCAAAACCAATGAAGTACGAAGTGTATTTAACTCTTCACTTATTGGATTTGTGATATCTAATTTTTCATCAACACAAACTAAACCATATTTTTCCATAAGCTTTTTATTGTCAAAGAAATAATGCACAGATTCAAAAAAACCTGCACCTGAAGCTTTTTCTCTAAAATGAAGGCGTTTTTTATAAAGTTCATATGTTTTATTTATACGTCGTTTTTCAACTATTTCCAAAGGCTTTGAAGCAATATTATCAATACCTATTAAACGAACAATCTCTTCTATGATATCTTGTTTGTGTGTAATATCACTTCGATAATCTGCAATCTTTACATATAAAGAATCACCTTTTACTTCACTCTTCAAACCAAGTCGGTTTAACAATAAAACAACTTCACTTTCATCTAGTTTTTGACCAATAAAATTTTCAATAAAGTTATACTCTATTTTCAAAATATTTTCAGCAAAAGGCTGTACTTGTTTTTGTTCACCTGAATAAATCTTGCAATCACAATCTAAAACAAGTTTATCACAAAGTCTATCCATACCAAAATCAAGGTCAGTTTCACTTCCACGTGAAGCGTGATAAAAAGTATCATCAACTTTTACTTTAGATATCATTTTCAAAGAAGATACAGTAGAAGGATGGATATAACTTGCTTCTAGCAATACTCCGTCTTTACCTTTATATTTACTATCTTCATCTTGATAAAGTCCTATTTTAGAAAGCACTTTAGAATCACTATAAACACTAACAATTCCATTTTCATCATTTTTTAATGTTAATGAGACTTTACCATCATTTGATAAGGCAGAAAAATCATATGCATGTAAAATTACTCCATTATCATGATTTGCAAATGATAAAATTTGTGAAAAACGTTCATCACTGTATAGTTCAACACAAGCTAATAAAAAAGCCTCTTTGAGATTTGAACTACATTTATCAATCTCAGCAAATCTATACATGACATTTGCATCAATACTACCTTCAACATTTAATTCAAGTACCCTTGCTATACCACGACGATCTTCTTTAAATTGGATAACAGGTTTTTTTAACTCTAAATTCAATGCAGCTCCAAGATCTCTAGCTACACCTCTTACACTTAAACAATCCCCTCTATTGGCAGTCAATTCTATTTCAATAATATCATCATTAAAAACATCATAACTTTTAAGTTCACGTCCTAGTTCAAGCTCACCAATTGTCGTATCTAATGGCAAAATACCATCATTCATCTTTGGCATACCAATCTCATTTGCACCGCAAATCATCCCATGAGATTCAACACCTCTGAGTTTCGCATCTTTGATAATAAATCCATTACCAAGATCAGCACCAAGTGTAGCAACAGGAACATATAAATCTTGTGCAACATTTTTTGCACCACAAACAATTTGAGTAACTTCTGTACCTATATCTACCTGACAAATATTAAGTTTATCTGCATCAGGATGTTTTTCACAAGAAAGCACTTTACCTACTACAACACGAGCAGGAATCTCTACTTTTTGTACAGAATCTACTTCTAATCCTATGGCATTAAGTGTCTGACAAATTTTTTCTGTAGAGATTTTATCAATATCAATCCACTCTTGTAACCATTTTCTTGTAACTATCATCTAAACTGCTCCAATAAACGTAAATCTCCCTCAAATAATGATCTCAAATCACCAATACGATGTGTAAGCATTGCAACACGCTCAACACCAACACCAAATGCATAACCACTAACATCTTTATATCCAACTGCTTCAAATACATTAGGATCAACCATACCTGATCCTAATATCTCTAACCAACCAGTATGAGAACAAACTCTACATCCTTTACCTTCACAAAAGATACAGCTTATATCCACTTCTGTACTTGGCTCCGTGAAAGGGAAAAAACTTGGACGAAAACGTACAGCAACATCACCAAACATATATCGTAGAAAATCCTCAAGTATCCATTTTAAATTTGCAAATGATATTTTACCTTCAACATCTACCATCAAACCCTCTACCTGATGAAACATAGGAGTGTGTGTCAAATCAAAGTCACGTCTAAATACACTACCAGGACTGATCATACGAATAGGTGGCTTCTCTTTTTGCATAGTACGGATTTGAACAGGAGAAGTATGTGTCCTTAAAACCATAGAATCATTTAAATAAAATGTATCTTGCATATCACGTGCAGGATGATGCTTTGGAAGATTCAGGGCTTCAAAATTGTGAAAGTCATCTTCTATAAACGGACCTTCTTCAACCGAAAAATTTAATGCAACAAAATAATCAATCATTTTTTGCATTGTTTGCATCACTGGGTGTAGTGCACCTGATGAACTTTTAGCATGATACATAGTAACATCCACACCATCTTTTGCCATCATTTCAGCAATAGCCTGTGATTGTAACATCATCTTTTTTGTATCAAAAAGCTCAGTTAATTTTGCTTTTTGAATATTAAGATTTTTTGCAAACTCTTTTTTCTCTTCATTTGGGATCTCTTTCATCTTGGCAAACTGTGCTGCTAAGACACCTTTTTTTCCAAAGATCTCAATACGTACATTTTCAAGTATTTTAAGATCACTTGCTTGTTTGATTTTTTCTTCTAAACTTTCCATAAAGCACCTAATTTTTTTGTAGAGATTGTATTGAAAAATGGATTAAGGGAAACTATATTACCATGGACAAATCAATTAAGGAGTTCAAATATGTGTATATTTTGTAAAATAGTGGCAGGAGAAATGCCTTGTAATAAGATAATGGAAAATGATGATTTCTTAGCTTTTCATGATATTTTTCCCAAAGCTCCGATTCATATTCTTATCATTCCAAAAGAACATGTAAAAAACTTTCAAAGCACTTCTCCACAAATGATGGCAAAAATGACACCATTTATTCAAGAAGTAGCAAAACTTTTAGAACTAGATCAAAGCGGTTATAGATTGATTACAAATAATGGAAATGATGGCGGTCAAGAAGTACCTCATCTACACTTTCATCTGCTTGGTGGGACAAAACTCTCATGGCCACAACTTGCCAAAGACAGTAGTAAAAAAGCACTCTAAGCAAAAAGGGTATTTAAATACCCTTTAACCACTCTTCAAAATATAAAATTTGATCTTTTGTAGCTTTTGTTGCCGTACCGCCTTGTGATGTTCTGGCATCCATAGAGTGACGAAGATCTAAATATTTTACTACATCTTCCTCTATACAAGGAGCAAATTCTTTTAATACTTCATAAGGCATTTCACTCAAGTCAATTTGCATTTTTTCAGCTTCCACAACAATAGAACCTGTAATCTTATAAGCATCACGAAATGGCATATCACACTTTTGTACCAGATAATCCGCTAAATCCGTAGCACTTAAATGCCCTACTTTACACGCATTTTGCATATTTTTCTCATTTACTTGCATAGTGGCTAATGCGGCTGTCAATATCTCAATCGAAACTAATGCTGTCTCAACACTATCAAATACTCCCTCTTTATCTTCTTGCATATCTTTATTGTATGCTAAAGGAAGTCCTTTTAATACCGTTAACAATGATATCAGATTTCCATAAACACGACCTGTTTTTCCTCGTAAAAGTTCTGGTACATCTGGGTTTTTCTTTTGTGGCATGATAGAACTGCTTGTAGAATATGCATCACTTAATGTTACAAATTTAAACTCACTGCTAGACCACAAAATCAACTCTTCCGCAAGTCTTGAAATATGTGTCATGATTGTTGAAATATTAAACAAAATATCCAAAGCAAAATCTCTGTCACTTACAGTATCAAGACAATTTACAGTAGGTTCACTAAACTCTAGTAACTTTGCTGTTAAATTACGATCTAAATTATGTGGAGTACCAGCAAGTGCCGCACATCCTATCGGTGAATAATTATTTCTTTCATATGCACTATCTAATCTTTGAATATCACGTTTAAACATACTCATGTAAGCTAGCATATGATAAGCAAAATTGATAGGTTGGGCATGTTGGAGGTGTGTCATTCCAGGAAGCATTGTTTTAGTATGATCTTTGGCAATTTCTAAAAGAGTAACTTCTAGTTTTAAAAGCAATTGTTTAATAATCAATGTATTTTTTTGCACATATAAGCGAAAATCAAGTGCTACCTGATCATTTCGACTTCTTGCAGTATGAAGCTTTTTACCAGTGTCTCCGATAATCTCCGTCAAACGTTTTTCTATAGCCATATGAATATCTTCATCAGATATATCAAAAATAAATTGTTTATTTTCTATCTCATCTTTAATTTTAGAAAGACCATTTACAATATCATTTAATTCATGTTCACTCAATATACCTTGCTTTTCAAGCATAGTAGCATGAGCAATTGAACCTTTAATATCTTCTGCATATAGCTTTTGATCAAAAAGTAGTGATGCATTAAATTTATCAAGTAATTTTGAACTTTTTTCGGTCACACGACCTGATGCAAGTTTCGCCATATAATCTCCTGATTTTTTAGGGGATTATAACCAAA
Source organism: Campylobacterales bacterium (assembly GCA_026985685.1). Lineage (GTDB taxonomy): Bacteria > Campylobacterota > Campylobacteria > Campylobacterales > QNZT01 > QNZT01. Next base: position 17,530 of record JALSQA010000402.1, read on the forward strand.
TATGGTTAATAGGATGAAGGCTTTATTTATCTACCCATTTAAAAATATCTAATATGATAATTTGATTTTTTTCTATATCAATAAAGTAAGGTATTGTATAACCTTTAAAAATATAATCCCTTGTATTCTCATCATCATAATGATATGACTTTCTAAATTTATATGGAAAATATGAAATAGATTCAATCTTTAGCTGAAGTTGTTGTCTAAATTTATTAGCAGACTCTTTACTGTCACAAGCTATATAATCCCATATATAATTAAAATTTTTTTTAAAAGCTGGATTATAAATTATTTGCAATTTTTTTATCTATATCCCTATCGATATTTGCCCACATCTCTTCGTGAGACATAGTTTTCATTTTACCGCTTTTGTACTCTTTGATTGCCTCATTAACTCTATTTTTAGCTTCCTTAGTTCCTATAGATGGATATCCATCATCTTTTAAATCTGCTAAAAACTCTTTAAATTGAGCCTGCAAATCAATTCCTTGCTTTTTTATATCTTCATAAAGGCTATCTTCTAGTTCTAAGTTTATAGTAACCATTATTGCCCCTCTTTCAGTAATTTTATTGTCTAAGTATAACAAAAAAACGATTAATCACTAATGCACAAGTCCCATGACTTGTAGACATTGTTATCACCTCTTATACTCGATATACACATCCTAATCTTATATGCATTCCCAATGAAAACATTGGGAATGAGAGGAAATTATAGCTAATTTTTTTTAGAGTCCAGGAAGTCTTGGAATTTTATTGAGTTTAGAATTTTTATAGTACCAACCCCAGCCCTTTTTCATCCAGTGTCCTACAACCGGCATAGGAAGCATAAAACCTCTTTTGTCACTTCTATAAACAAATGCAGCTCCATCTCCACTGTCCATGACACAAAGGATATTTAAATGCTCCATATAACCTTTTCTCTCACTCAAGCCCTCTTCCATCGCTTTGATATTAAAAGCTGTATTTTTTGCCATCACCTCTGCGATATGTCCCTGTTTTGCTCTCCAGTCAGGTCCATCAAGTACTGCTGAATCTCCGATAACAAATACATTATAATTTTCAGGAGCTTCATCATAATCATGAAGCACTTCACAATAATCATTGATTTTAACAAGACCTGCATCATTTAGAGGAAGATCAGAATTTGCAAACACTTTATGCCCAGTTCCCGCAGCGATAAACATCGTCAAATCACTTTCGATAAAGACATCATCTTCAAATGCAATACCATTTTCTTTAAAAGCAACGATTTTTTTACCTACTTGCTTTTTGATATCAAGTTTATTAAAGAAAACATCCATCATTTTTAGAGCTTGAGCTCCCATCCTAGCACCAGGTTGTGCCATAGGTGCAAAAAATGTTAATTCAAACTTATCTCTGATTCCAAGTTTTTTTAATTGATTATGTACATTAAACAAAACTTCAAAGGCTGGACCACCACGTACATTACTAGGATCTTTTGGATTGCCACCAAAGCCCATAGCAATTTTACCACTTCCTTTAGCGATCAACTTATCTAAAGTATCTTTGATCTTTAGTGATTCAGTAGGCTCCCCGCAAATTGTCAAAGTATTTTCAATACCAGGATGTTTTACCTTACCACTACCTAAAGCAACAATCAAATACTCATACTCATAAGTTTCTTTTTTACAATAAACTTTTTTCTCTAAACTTTTAATAGCTTCAACCTCATCGATAATAAGTTCAAAACCATGTACTTTTTGTAATTTTTCAAGAGGAATACAAACATCATCAAAAGAAGACTCACCTGTAGGTACCCAAATAGAAGTAGGATAAACATATAAATAATCTCTATTAGAGATCATAGTAACTTCAAATCCATATTTTCTCAAATATATTGCAGCTTCAAGCCCTGCAAATCCACCACCTAAAATCAATACTTTTTTCATACATCTCCCCTGACATAAGCATATATTATTTTTATAATAAGCAAATTAAAAATCAATTATACATGAATTGTTTGAAAGGATTCTTAGAGAGAGTGATAACAAAAGGCTTGACATAAGAATTGTCAAGCCTTTTTAATATTAATTATATTTGAGGACCAGCGATAGAGTAATCAAATTCTGCATCTTCTTGAAGATATTTTTTGAAATTTTCTACAAACATAGAAGCTAGTTTCCCTCTTGTTTGCATATAAGCTTCTTTATCTTCCCAGGCATTTTTAGGATTGAGAACTTTTGAATCTACACCAGGTAGAGTTGTTGGAAATTGTAACTTAAACAAATCAGTTGTATCAAATTCACTCTCCAGGATAGAACCATCCATGATAGCATCAATACAGGCACGTGTTGCTTTCAAACTCATACGTGTACCCACGCCATATGCACCACCTGTCCAGCCAGTATTTACCAGATATACATTTACATTATGTTTTTCAATCTTTTCACCAAGAAGTTTCGCATATACTGTTGGATGCAAAGGTAAAAAAGCTTCACCAAAACATGCACTAAATGTTGCAACTGGTTCAGTAATACCTCTTTCAGTTCCTGCCACTTTTGCAGTATATCCACTTAAAAAGTAATACATTGCCTGTTCTTTTGTAAGTTTACTTACAGGAGGAAGTACACCAAAAGCATCTGCACTTAAAAAGATTATATTTTTAGGATGACCACCTTGAAGTGTTACTTCATGATTTTCAATATGATAAATAGGATAAGAGACTCTGGTATTTTCAGTTTTTGTGCTATCCTCAAAATCAACAACACCTTTATCATCTGCTACTACATTCTCTAATAGTGCATCTTTTTTGATTGCCCCATAAATTTCTGGTTCACCTTCGGCATCAAGTCCTATACATTTTGCATAACAACCACCTTCAAAGTTGAAGACACCTTCATCATCCCAGCCATGCTCATCATCACCAATAAGTCTTCTTTTTGGATCAGCAGAGAGTGTAGTTTTACCAGTTCCTGAAAGTCCAAAGAAAAGTGCTGTATCATTATCTTTGTTACCAAGATTTGCAGAGCAGTGCATTGGCAGTTTCCCTTCTAAAGGTAACCAATAGTTCATCATAGAAAAAATTCCTTTTTTCATCTCACCACCATACCAGGTACCACCGATGATAGCAATATTTTCTTCAATATTAAAAACTACAAAAACTTCAGAATTTAATCCATGTTTTTTCCAATCATCATCAACCACTTTACATGCATTATAAAGCACAAAATCAGGTTTAAAATCTTCTAGCTCTTCTTGCGTTGGTCGTATAAACATGTTTTTAACAAAGTGTGCCTGCCAAGCGATTTCTGTAATCACACGGATACTTTTTTTACTTGTTTCACTAGCTCCACAATAAAGATCCTGTACATATAAATCTTTACCTTCAAACTCTTTTTTTGCTTTTTCAAAAAGTTCATCAAAAATCTCTTTTGAAATTGGATGATTAATATCACCCCATGAGATGTATTTATTAGATGGAGTTTGATCAACAAAATATTTATCTTTTGGACTCCTTCCAGTAAATATACCAGTATCTACCATGACCGCACCATTTGCAGATACAAGCTCTTTATCCTGTTCTACTTCATGTTTATAAAGTTCATCATAATCTGAATTGTAATAGATGTTTTTTACGTCAGATATACCCATAGCCTCCAGATCCGCTTTTGTGATCATTTTATATCCCTTATTACTAATTTATACATATTTATACATATATTATATCGCACATTTTATTTATTTATTTAAAAATTGATAATAATACACCAGCTGCAACAGCAGAACCAATCACACCTGCTACATTTGGTCCCATTGCATGCATGAGTAAAATATTTGATTTATTGTACTCTTGTCCTACCTTACTAACCACCCTTGCACTCATTGGAACAGCAGAAACACCAGCTGCACCTATAAGTGGATTTATCGGTTCTTTTGAAAATTTATTCATCAATTTTGCCATAAGCACACCAGCCGCAGTTCCCATAGAAAAGGCTATCAACCCGATAATCATAATACCTAAAGTCTCTACAACCAAAAACTTATCTGAGGCAAGTTTAGAGCCAACACCTAAACCTAAAAAAATTGTAACAATATTAATCAAAGAGTGTTGCATAGTATCACTAAGCCTATCTACAACCCCACTCTCTTTAGCAAAATTTCCAAAACATAACGCACCTATAAGTGGTGTTGCATCTGGTAACACTAAAATTGTTAATACCAATACAATGAGTGGAAAAAGTATTTTTTCTAGTTTTGAAACTTGTCGTGTTGTTATCATTTTGATTTTTCGCTCTTGCTGTGTTGTCAAAGCTTTCATTATTGGAGGTTGTATAACTGGTACCAGTGCCATATAAGAATAAGCAGCCACAGCAATTGCTCCTAATAATTCTGGTGCTAGCTTGGTAGCTATAAAAATTGAAGTGGGTCCATCTGCTCCACCTATAATACTAATAGCAGATGCCTCTTTCATAGTAAAATCAAATACTCCAGCTTGTGCTAGTGCTGCTGCTCCAACCAAAGATCCAAAGATACCAAATTGAGCAGCAGCTCCTAAAATAGCTGTTTTAGGGTTAGCAAGAAGTGGACCAAAATCTGTCATCGCACCTACACCCATAAAAATCAATAAAGGAAAAAATTCATTGGCTATACCCATGTTGTAAATAATACCAAGCATTCCATGATCACCTGCTAGATTTGCAATAGGAATATTTGCCAAAATACCACCAAAACCAATAGGAATCAATAAAAGAGGTTCAAAACCTTTGACAATAGCAAGATATAAAAGCAAAAAACATATAACAAACATGATCACACGACCAGCACTTTGAGCAAAAAGAGTCATCTCTTTTCCATCAGATGTTTTTACACCTTTTTTAGGATTTAAAAGAGCATTTAATCCTGTTGTTTGATAAAAGCTTTTGAAAAGTTCTGTAATAGTTTTGGATTGGTATTGTGTATTAGTAGTTTGTTGTTTTGTAACTTCTACTTGTGTATGTACCTCATCAGAGCTAAACAATGAAGGTACAAAAAGAACAACACTGATAAATATTGTCAAAAAAAGATGTTTCATACTATACATCAATCTAACGTTGCTAATAATTGACCATCGGTTATCGACTGATTTAACTCAACTTCTATACTTTTTATAACACCATCTTGTGGGGCAGAGATTTCAATCTCCATTTTCATGGCTTCTAAAATCATGATAGTATCACCCTCTTTGATCTTATCTCCAATATTAGCCACTATTTTCCACACAGTACCAGGAGTTTGAGAATAAACTTCTATATTTCCTTTGGTATTATCATTTTTTTGCACGACTTGAGGCTTTTGCTTTTGGGGTGCTTGAACTTGTGTTACTTGCACATCACCATCATGTCCTTCAACAACATCAACATTATATTTTTTACCATTTACGACGACTGTATATTGCCCTGCCATTGCTTTATTTCCTTTTTCTATTTTCATATCACTATTTTTGCGTATATTTACCTTTGCTTCACCTTTTAAGAAAGTAATACCTTTATCACCACATGAAGCAGCGATAAAAAGATTTTCTTCTGTCTTTTCCAAACCATTTTCATAAAGAAGTTTTTCAAAATGTGCCAAAGATTTTAAAGGATCAGCATTTGCCAACTCAAGAGCCGTTTTGTTAGTTGGTTCTAATTTTAACTGTTTACTTGCTAATTCTACAATCTTAGGATCAGGAGAGACAGGTGTTTTACCAAAATAACCAAGTACCATACGTCCATATCCTGGAGATATCTGTTTCCAGGGACCAAACATGACATTTGCATAAGCTTGTTGCCAGTAAAACTGGGAAACAGGTGTTACAGAAGTACCATAACCGCCTTTTTCTACAACTTCACGCATAGCATCAATCACTTGAGGAAATTTATCTAAAGAGTTATCATCACGCATCATTTGTGTATTTGCTGTCAAAGCTCCACCTGGCATAGGTGAAAATGGTATCAAAGGAGAGACTTGTATAGCTTCTGGTGGCATAAAGTAGTCACTTAAACACTCTTTTAATACACGTTCATATTTGAGTATCTTTTCAATCTCTAAACCGCCTAAATCATACTTTGAACCTTTAGTCGCGTGTAAAAGTGTTAATATATCAGGCTGACTTGTTCCACCACTCACTGGACTCGCTGCCAAATCAATTCCATCTGCCCCTGCATCTAAGGCAGCTAAATAAGAGGCAACACTTACACCAGCAGTCTCATGAGTATGCAGCCTCACATGAATATTTTCAGGCAATAATCTCTTCGCCATAGTAATAGTTTCATAAACTTTATGAGGATTAGATGTCCCACTGGCATCTTTAAAACAGACACTTTCATATTCTATCCCAGAATCAAGTATCTCCCTTAAAACTTTTTCATAAAATGCCACATCATGTGCACCTTTACATCCAGGAGGAAGATCCATCATTGTGACAACAATCTCATGTTTTAGTCCATGATCATTTATACATTTACCACTATATTTAAGATTTTCAATATCATTTAAAGCATCAAAATTACGAATTGTCGTTGTACCGTGTTTTTTAAATAATTTGGCATGAAGATCTATCAATGCACCGCTGCCAGTATCTAACATAACTGTATTTACACCACGTGCCAAAGTTTGAAGATTTGCCTGAGGACCTACAATCTGGCGAAATTTATCCATCATTTCAAATGCATTTTCATTTAAATAAAAAAACAAACTCTGAAACCTAGCTCCACCACCAAATTCAAAATGGCTTATTCCTGCCTCTTTTGCAGCTTCTAGTGCAGGAAAAAAATCTTCCATCAATACACGTCCACCAAAAATTGACTGAAAACCATCTCTGAAAGTTGTATCCATTATGTCGATTAATTTTTTTGCCATTGTTTTAGGTTATCCTTTTTTATACTCTGTCAATGCTGCCGTAATAACAGCTATAAGCTCTTCATCTTCACAAAGTGAAGAATCTTTTTGGTTCGTTTTTGTAGCTGTTATAGGAAGAGATTTAGGTGGAAATAATTTATGAAGTATCTTTGTTTGAATTTTTAAAATAAAGATCATCAGAAGTAAAAAGAGAAAGACAGTTGTCATACCTAAAAGCATATATTTTAGACCTTCGATAGTCATATCAACATCCATCTATTCTCCTTGTTTAAGGTAATATTTAATACTAACACATGATTGATTAAATGGCATAATAGATTATGATAGATTTTTCTCGACATAATCTTCTAAAAACTTCTGCATATTTTTACGCTGAAGTTTTTTGGTATATGCTATTGCGTCCATATTATTGCTATCTTTGGCAAAAATATCTGCACCTTTTTCTAGTAAAAAAGTAACTATTTCCTCATAACCATAGCAAGCAGCTTGCATTAAAGGTGTTAATTTACTTTTACGATAAGTAACATTAACATCCATTTTTTGCTCTTGAACCAAATATTTTATCAATTCGATATTACCACAGACTACTGCTTCATCTAATAACGAAACCCCTTCAGAATCTGTTTGATTAATATCAACACCATTTTCTATCAGTAATTTGATAGTTTCAAAAGAACATTTTCTATGTATTGCATAAAAAAGAAGTGATTCTTCATTTTCATTAAGTTCATTTTCGACTATTTGATTTAAGTTGGCACCTTTTTTGATTGCCTGCTTGATAGCAAGATAGTTATCGCAAACTATAGCATCAACAATATCTTGATTTTGCATGTTTTTCCCCTATATTATTAGAGTTTATTATAGCGAAAAAATAAAAGAATGTAAAAGTGAGAAGAATTTTTAAGAGATCTAAAACAGACCTAAGTCTGTTTTAGAAAAGTATTTAAGATTATACCTTATTTTAAACCGTGAATATACTCAGCAACTGCTTTGATATCTGCATCAGAGTAAGAAGCAACTTGACCTTTCATCAAACCACCCATACCGTGTTGATTTAATGTACCAGCTTTGTAACCTTTAAGATCTTCTTCAATTTTTGCTGCATCTAAACCAGCGATAACTGCTGATTTTCCTAAAGCTTTTTTCTCACCTTTTGCACCATGACAACCTGCACATTTTTTGAAAAGTGCTGCACCGTCAGCCGCTAAGAAACTCATTGCACCTAATGCTACTAATGTTAATACTACTTTTTTCATAATTTTCTCCTATTGTTTAATTAATTTTTATTTTATACTTTATTTACTTATAAACTCACAAATTAGCAAGATGGAACATTTCCACTATCACTACCATACTCATGGAAGAAATCAAAAAGATCATCTAAATATTTATCTTTTACATCTTTTACTTTAGGGCATTCTTTTTTAATTTCATCTTCAAGTTTACCACTCTCTTTTAAAGCTTCCCATTCATCTTGTGTATGTTTAGCTGCCATTTTTGCACCATTGATACCACAAGCTTTTTTTAACTTTTTAAGGTAAAGTTTTTGACCTTTTGCAGGATCTGCTGAAGCTGCTGTTGTTGCAATACTTGCAAGAAGTACTGAAGTTGCTACGATACTAAGAAATTTTTTCATCTATGTCTCCTTAAAATTTAATTACAGCACAATTATAAAATATAAAAGTGAAGCAATCGTGAAAATTATATACTATTGTATTTAAAAATTCACTTTAATTTCCCAAATATCTTGTATTTTTCCCAATAAATATCAATTGCTTCTTTTAATTCTTGATCTTTTAGTGTAGTTTTATTTTTCAATCCATATCGTGTAATTTGTTCTTTTCTTAGTGCAGAAGTAAAATAGTTTGGATTTTTAAGGAAATCAAAAAGTGCACTTTTTACAGAAACTTCACTACTATATTTTTTTAGATAACCCATAAAAATCTCTTGCATACTCAAAGACATCTGTTTATGGCACTTCATGCACTCTTTTGTATAAATATTGTCAGTTTTTGTATTTCTAGCTTCTAACAACATACTTATGAAAAACAATAACATTATAATGATTTTTATTTTTCCCATGAAACCCTCACTTTTGTCCCTTTGGATATCTTTGATTTAAAATTTATTGTCAAATTATACTCTTGTGCTATCGTATAGACGATATTTAATCCCAATCCAAAACCACCTTCACTTTGATTTAACCTTGTATATCGTTGAAAAATTGTATCAATTTCTTTCTCATCAATACCAATACCACCATCTTCAATTTCAAAATAATTTTTTCTTAACCTAACAGCTATAAAACTATTTTTTTTATTATATTTAATTGCATTAGAAAGTAAATTATCAATAATACGTGTAATTTTTGTTTTATCTATCTTAAGAAAGATATTTTTATCAAGATCTTTCATACATCTGATAGACTTTGAAGAAGATATCACTTTAAAAAAATCTATTCTCTCTTCAAATAA
>JALSQA010000403.1 GCA_026985685.1 Campylobacterales bacterium
TTCACTCTCTATGTTTAGAAAAAACTTTTTAGGTATTTTTCATGGTTCATTATCTGCAAAACTGGAAGAAGACTCATTCATCATCAATAAAAGAGAAAGTATTTTTGATGAGATGAGAGATCAAGATTTCATCAAACTTTATACAAAAGAAGATTATCGCTGGAAACAAGCAAGTATAGATGCAAAAATTCATGCAAATGTATATAGATATGTCAGTAGTGCAAAATATATAGCTTACACAATGCCTCCATTTGCTACTGCATACTCAATCAAACATAATGAGTTCTATCCTAAAGATTACTTTGGAGATAAGCATTTAGGCAAACTTGAAATATACAATCCAGGAAATTTTGAGACATGGTATGATCGTGCACCTAACGAAATATACAAATACTTTAAAAAAAACAACACAAATTTGATGTTAATTAAAGGATATGGCATCTATGCATGCCATAGAGATCTACACACATTAGTGAAAGAGATTGCACTTTTAGAAAATAGTTGCAAATTATTGCATTATACCTCTTTATAAAATCATAAAATTGTCGATTATAAAAGTGCATAATTAGATATTCTTAATTTGTTATGAAATAGTTATTTTAGTAAAATATAATTATTTTATAATCAGCAAAACTTATATTTTGTTTAATTAAATTAGAATATAATTCTTATAGCTAGTTAAAAAGGTTTATCATGATTTCTTGGATGCAAAAGCATAGAAAATATCTTGTCGTTACAATTTGGATCAGTACCATAGCATTTGTTGGTGCAGGTTTTGTTGGATGGGGAGCATATAGTTACAATCAAGATCGTTCAAATGCAGTCGCAAAAGTTGGTGATAAAAAAATCACAAACAAAGAGTTACAAAGTACATATTCAAATATATATAATTATTATAACCAAATGCTTGGTGGTAAATTAACCCAGGAAAAAGCAGACCAGTTACACTTACAAAGTATCGCACTAAATCAACTCATACAAGAGGGGTTGCTACTTAATTATGCCAAAGATAAGGGGATTATTGCTTTAGAAGATGAAGTTTTAGAAAAGATCCAGTCAATAGACGCATTTAAAGACAAAGGTGCATTTAGCAAAGAGCGTTATTTTCAAGTTTTAAAAAGTATCAATACTGATCCAAAAACATTTGAAGCAAACATGAAAAAAGAGATCATTTTAGCAAAACTCAAAAAGTTATTAAATCTTCCTGTCTTAGAAGATGAGAGTAAAATGGTATTTGCTTCTGCTTATATGTCTGATAAACTTTCTGTCAAGAACATAAAAGTGGCTGATGAAAATTTATCTATCAGTGAAGAAGATGTAAAGAAATTCTGGGAAAAAAATAAAACAAAATATTTAAGTAAAAAAAGTTATACATTAGAAGCTACACGTATCAATGCGACAGATATCAAAGTAGCTGACGATACATTAAAAGCATTTTATGATGACAATAAACAACTTTTCAAAGGTAAGGATGATAAGATTCTTCCATTTGAAAAAGCAAAAGAAAAAGTCATCAAAAAACTGCAAATGAAAAAAGCAAAAACTGCTATATTGAAAAAATATTTAGCGATTAAAAACTCAAAAGAAAAAGCAGAAAAAACTATCACCGTTGCAGAAGGGAACAATGAAATTCCAACACAAAAAATAGCAACAGCATCTGAAGGTGACTATATCAAAAGTATAGAGCTTGATGACGGCTATCTAACCGCTAAACTTGTAAGTGTCAATAAACCCAGCCCTTTAAAGTATGAAGAAGCAAAAAAACTGGCAAAAGCTGATCTTACAATACAAAAGAGATATAAAGCGTTGGAAGAAAAAGCCAAAGAGAGTATGAAAGATTTCAAAGGTGCAAAAGATATTGGATTTGTCAGTCGTGATGATACAAAAAAACTTGATTTTTTAGATGAAGCACAAGCTGCACAGTTTTTAAATAATCTATTTTCACAACAGAAAAAGAGTGGATATTTTATCTTTGAGGATAAAGCCATAGTGTATAAAATCACTGACCAAAAACTTTTTGATGCTAAAAAATATGCAGAAAAAAAGGTAGATATAACAAAAAGTACACAAGCATTAAAAGGAAATAGTGCAGAGAAAAACCTCATTAAGAAATTACAAAACAAATATAAAATAGAAAAATACGTTAAAGGATAGGCTTTGAGTACGATAATCTTAGGTGTAGATATAGGCTCCACAAAAATATGTGCAATAATTGCACAAAAAAATGATGATTCCGGTGTAAAGATTTTGGGTGCAGGTATTGCAAAATCTCAAGGTATCAAAAAAGGTATTATTACCAACATAGAGTTAGCTTCACGCTCTATCAAACATGCCATAAATGATGCTAAACGTGTTGCTGGAACGCATTATGATAAAGTAATAGTTTCCATGTCTGGTGCATATACAAAAAGCGTAGATAGTCATGGTGTTGTAAATGTTCCTAGTAAAGAGATAGGTATCAAAGAGATCAATCGTGTAATGCAAATGGCAGATCATAATGCCAACATACCACATGAGTATGAAAAGTTACACGTACTTCCTTATAACTTCAAAGTAGATGATCATAGTAACATAGACGATCCTCTGGGCATGAATGGATCACGATTAGAAGTACAGGTACATATCATCACAGTATTAAAATCAAGCCTAAACAATCTCAAAAAAGCAGTTAAATCAGCTTCATTGGAGATTGACAATATCGTACTAACAGGATACGCATCTAGTATAGCAGTTCTTAATGAAGATGAAAAAGAGTTAGGTGTTGCCGTTGTTGATATGGGTGGGGCTACAACCAACATTGCAATTCATCTGGGAAATTCTATTCGATATAATGATTTTATAGGTGTAGGCTCTGCAAATGTTACAAATGACCTTTCAATGGCACTACATACACCAATATCAGCAGCAGAAAAAGTCAAACTAGAACACGGCTCTTTGAGATTAAATAGCAATGAAATTATAGAACTACCTGCTATCGGTGAAGAAGGTAACTCACATGAAGTATCTTTGGAGATTGTTACAAATGTTATCTATGCAAGAATTGAAGAGACTTTGCTATTTATAGCTAAATCTATCAAAGAGAGTGGTTTTAAAGATCAATTAGCAGCTGGTATAGTATTGACTGGTGGATTAACTAAACTTGTAGGTATACGAGAACTTGCATCTGCAATTTTTAACAATATACCAGTAAGACTAGCACGTCCAACTGAACAAAATATAGAAGGTATGTTTGATACATTGAAAAATCCAGAATTTTCCACTGCAATTGGTTTGATTTTGTATGGAAATGGACAATTTACCCCATATGAGATGGATTCAAATAAAAAGCTTCGTTATAAAGATGAGACGATAGAACCAAGTAAAAATATACAAAGTATCATAGAAGATGAGAAGGAAGATGATGATCTTGAAGAAGATCTTAAATTTTCACACAAGAATCAAAATAATGATGACTTTTCAGCACTAATTGAGGATGATACGAGTATAAAAGACGGTTTTCAAAAATTTTGGAATCGTATCACACAACTATTTTAAAAGATAATTCAAAGAGGAGAGAATATATGTCAAACACAACAGTCGGTGCACAGATAAAAGTAATAGGTGTCGGTGGTGGCGGAGGAAATATGATCAATCATATGATCAGCGAAGGGATTGGTGAAATCGGTCTTATCGCAGCTAATACTGACGCACAGGCACTTGAAGCATCCAAAGCAAATACTGTCATCCAGTTAGGTGAACGTAAAACAAAAGGTCTTGGTGCAGGTATGAAGCCTGAGATTGGAAGAGAATCAGCATTAGAGAGTTTTGAAGATATCAAAGAATCACTAGAAGGTGCTGATATGGTATTTATCGCTTCTGGTTTTGGTGGTGGTACAGGAACTGGTGCTGCTCCAGTTGTAGCACAGGCTGCAAAAGAGGTAGGTGCTTTGACTGTTTCAGTTGTTACCAAGCCTTTTGGTTTTGAAGGAAGAAAAAGACTCAAACTAGCAGAAAAAGGTATTGATGAGCTTAAAAAAGAGAGTGATTCTATCGTTGTTATTCCAAATGACAAACTACTTTCTATCGTTGATAAAAACCTTGGGATTAAAGAGAGTTTTAAATTAGTTGATGATGTTTTAAGTCGTGCTGTTGGTGGGATGAGTGCTGTTGTTCTTTCAAGCGGTATGAATGATATAAATGTCGATTTTGCTGATATTAAAACAATCATGAGTCATAAAGGTATGGCTATTTTAGGTGTAGGTGAGGCTCAAGGTGATGATTCTGCCATAGAAGCTGTCAAAAATGCCATCGAATCTCCACTATTGGATAACATGACAATCAATGGTGCTATGGGTGTTTTGGTACACTTTCATATGCATCCTAACTATCCTCTTACACAAGTACAGCATGCAATGGATATTATCTATGATAGTGCACATGAAGATGCTGATGTTATCTTTGGTACAACTACAAATGAAAAACTTAGTGAAGATGAAGTAAAAATAACTATTGTTGCAACTGGTTTTGAAAACGATAAAACTGTTAAAGATATTCCTTCTACAACATCTTCATCAGCTGTAAATACTACTAAAGAACCTGTAGAAATTGCACCTATTTTTAGAGGTGTCGGTAATGGCAGATATGAATTAGAAGATGATTGCGATTTAGATTATCCTACATATTTACGCAAACAAATGGATTAAACCACTCCTCCTTTTTGATATACCAAATAGAGAATCCTCTATTTGGTAGCAACATGAGTGATATTTTCATGCTCTTTTTCTACTAACTGTAACCATTTTAAAGCTTCTTTCATATTTTTTTGGATACCACCTTTCCCCTCTTTGTAAATCATAGCAAGATTAAATTGTGCCATAGTATCACCTTTTAGAGCTGCTTTTTTATACCAGCTTACTGCTCTTGAGAGACTTTGCCCTACTTGTAAACCATTTTCATACATAAAACCAAGCAAATAACACGCTTCACTATCTCCTTTATTTGCTGCTTTAGCTAACCAGAAAAATGCTTTTTGATGATCTACCTGTACACCAATACCATCTAAATACATCTCTCCCAACATTGTTTGAGCATCTACATCACCACTTTTTGCTAATTGCAAGAAAGTTGCACTTGCCATTTCAGGTTTACCCTTATCTAACATCTCTAGTGCATTGCTATAAGACGATTGTGCCATTAAACATGTTGATGCTACCAACATTCCCATTATCATTTTTTTCATAGTATTCCTTTTTTTGAAGTTATACTATAATCGTCAAGTTGGTAATGTATTTTATACTTTTATAGAAAGATAGAGTCTTTTTGTAAAAAATAGGTAGATTTTACACATTTAAATAAAACTCTCTAACGAAGATACCTTTTTGTAAGCCCATCATAGCACTCAATACGTCTATCTCGTAAAAAAGGCCAAATATTTCGTACATTTGAGATTTGTGACATATCCAATTCGCAAATTGCTACAACTTCATCTTCATGTTCACAAACTTTCAAATACTCTCCTTGTGATCCACAAATAAAGCTTCTACCCCAAAATCGTATGCCATCTATCACACCTGTTGGATCTTTCTCTTTTCCAACACGATTAACACATATTAACGGTATCCCGTTAGCGATAGCATGAGAGCGTTGGATTGTCATCCACGCATCTAGTTGTTTTTGTTTTTGGGCATCACTATCTTCATCAAACCATCCTATTGCAGTAGGATAGATCAAAATCTCTGCACCTTTTAAAGCCATAAGACGTGCAGCTTCAGGATACCATTGATCCCAGCAAACAAGCACACCTAAACAGCCAACACTAGTTTCTATCGGCTCAAATCCCAAATCTCCTGGTGCAAAATAAAACTTTTCATAAAAGCCAGGATCATCTGGAATATGCATTTTTCGATATTTTCCAGCTATACTACCATCGCTTTCAAAAACAACTGCACTATTGTGATACAACCCCTCTGTTCGTTTTTCAAATAATGATGTAACTAAAACTACAGAATATTTTTTGGCAACATCAGACCAAAATTTCAAATCCTCTTCATAAGAAGCTGCCAGATCAAAATTTTGTGTATCTTCTGTGATACAAAAGTATTGACTTTGATGCAACTCCTGTAAGACAACTAAATTTGCACCTTTTTGTTTTGACTCTTTGATCATATCAAGAGTTTTTTCTACTGTTTTTTGTTTATTGTTGTGAAATTTTTGTTGGATTAAAGCTACTTTCATATCAGAGTCTCGTGTAAATATTTATGAACTACCAAAGCTTGTTTATGTTCTTTTACATCATGACAGCGAACAATACTAGCCCCCTCTTCTATCGCTTTTAGATGTAAAACCAATGTTCCCGGTAACCTTTGTGAAACATCACAAGAGATCATCTTATCTATTAATGATTTACGACTAGCACCGATAAGTAAAGGCAAATTAAACTTTTGAAAATGCCCCATATGCTTGATCAACATGAGGTTATGTTCAAGATTTTTACCAAAGCCAATTCCCACATCTAAAACAATATCTTCTATCCCAAATTTTTTGGCTTTAGATATACGCTGCATAAAAAAATTTTCAACATCACTGATTATATGTTTATAACTAGGATTATCTTGCATTGTAAGTGGTCTATTTTGCATATGCATGATCACAACTTGGACTTGATAACTTTTCACCAATTCACAAACTTCATCATTTTCTAATCCCGTTATATCATTGACGATACTAAATCCACGACTTAGAGCATAATCAATCACTTTAGGAGCATAACTATCAAGGCTAAATTGTACTTTTTCATAAAGTTTTTGTTCATAAATAGTATCAACAATTCCTTTGATTCTATCTAATTCTTCTTCTTCAGGAACTTCAACACTTCCCGGTCGTGAAGAAACCCCACCGATATCAATAATATCCGCACCATCTTCGATCATATCTTCAATACTTTTAATAGCCTCTATACCCTGAAATCTGCTTCCTTCAAAAAAACTATCACTATTGGCATTTATAACTCCCATGATTTTAGTTTCTGTTGTATTGTGAGGTTTATATTCAGCCAAAACCTGTGCAACTTCTTTTAAACCAAAAGGCTGTATCTTCTCTTTTTGAGATAAAATTTTACGTTGTTTTTCATTCACAATCAACAAAGCATTTGTATATTTATCTTTACACAATATGGTATCTTTTTCAACTGCCAATTCTGCTCCGATAGAGAGAGCATCTTGTTTAAGAATATTAGCAGCGGGAGTCCTTAAATCTTGAATATAAAAAAGATGACAATCCATCTTATCTTTCATGATTTTATTTCCCTGTGCTGTAGAAGCTATATTTTTTAGTATTTTATCTTTGTCTATATCTTTATCTATTTTAAAAACCTGCATTAACCCCTCATCTTTGCATTATAAATAGTTAACAACAGATAAGCCAGAAGATTTTGTCCTTTACTATTTAAAGCGGATAGTTCTAACGTTTTATCAAACATCTCCAACTCATGAGAATTTAGTTTGATACTATTTTGAATAACACTTT
>JALSQA010000404.1 GCA_026985685.1 Campylobacterales bacterium
ATAAGCTTCATTAACAAGCTTGAACTTATCTTCAGCTTCTTTATCACCTGCATTTCTATCTGGATGATATTTGAGTGCCAATTTTCTATATGCTTTTTTAATCTCATTTCCATCGGCATCTCTACTTACTTCTAATAATTCATAATAATCTATCTGCGTTGCCATGAAAACATACACCTTTTATTTAATTTTAATCTAGCATATTAGCCCAAATTAACTAAAAAATCCATATAAACATAGCTTACAAAGTATTTTGTGATAAAAATCTATAAAAAAAATATTTATGATGACGATACTAGATCAAAGGCAAACTTGGCACTTATGGGGTGTTTTTAATTTGTCACAAGAAGAAACTAGAAGGAATGACTGTGGATGTTACTACTCTCAAAATCATAACAGATGATACACTAAAAGCGATCCGAAAATATGATGTTGTTACACCTGATCTATTTAAAGATACATTTGTCACACAAGCTAAAAAGCGTAATGTTCCTATTGATTTAGATGAACTCTCTGATAAAACGGTAGAAAATACCTTGCATAAAATTTTTTCAATAGAAGAACAAACTAAAGAAAATACGCAAATATTACAGGAAAATCTAAATCTTGCTACAACAGCTATCAAAGAACAAGATGAAAAACTGCTTGATATAGTACAAAGTCAAATGCAAGAATTAACTAAAAAAATATCACACCTTGAAGAACAAGTATATCTTGATGAACTAACCAAAGCATACAATAGAAAATGGCTTTTTGAAAAAGTATTGCTAGATGAAAAATTTAAAAATGACGGTACAATCATATTTATAGATGTTGACAAATTTAAGACAATAAACGATACCTATGGACATATCACAGGAGATAAAATTCTTGCTTTGATCACCAAGATCTCTAAAAGTATTGAAAATGCAAATACTATTCGTTATGGTGGCGATGAGTTTATTGTTATTGCCAATAATGCAAATAAAGAAGAGTACTTAAAAACTATGGAACAATTGAGTAATAACCTTTCCAAAAAACTATTTAAAATACAAGACAAAACATTTCATGTTGGTATCTCTTATGGTGTTGTAGAGTTTAAAAAAGGTGACTCTTTTCAAGAAATTTTAGAGATGGTAGATGAACTAATGTATACGCACAAAAAAGCAAAAGCTTAATGAAAAAAAGCTTTTGTCTGTGCAATATCTTTAGAAATCTGTTTTTTCAATAACTCCAGAGTATCAAACTTTCTGTTTTCTCTGATAAAATCATAAAAAGCTATATCTATATTTTTTACATTATCAAATTTTTGCTTATCTAATATATGCGTTTCAACTGAAAATTCGCCATCAGTACTAACCCTCTTTCCTATAAAAGAGACAGAAGGAAACCATGTTTGGTCTATTTTAGTTTTAGTAACATAAACACCCTCTTTAGGCAATAAAAATCTTCCCGTTTGGATATTAAAAGTAGCAAACAACTCTTTTTTACCAAGCCCTTGACCAGAGATAACTTCTCCAGATACTTCATAAGGTCGTCCTAAAAGTTTATTTGCTTTACTAATTTGCCCACGATAGAGCATCTCTTTGATCTCTTTGGAGTGAATTGATATACCATCTATAGATTGTTCCTCAATCACAATAATTTCACCATCATAAAGCTCTTTTAATAATTTTGCATCACCTTGTCGATGCTTACCAAAACGAAAATCATACCCTATTATAACCTTTTGAACACAGGGAAACTCTTTTTTTAAAAATGTGATAAATTCAACAGCTGTATCGTTTTTGATAGCATCAAAATCCAAAAATATACAAGGAAATGTACTATATTTGCAACGTACTAAATCAGGAGTTAATGCAAAGGGTGCTTTTTTTTCAATTACTATCAAAGCACCTAAAGGAGATAAATGCGATAAAAGGTACTGATGAGCTATATGTAAACCATCAAATCCCCCAATAGCAATAGAATCTATTTTATCTTTTTGTATAGTGGTAGAAAATTTCAAGATTCCCCTCTTTTCCTTCAACTTTTGATGGTCGTTTATCACAAAGTTTCCATCCTATACTTTGACAAAGTGCTTCAAATTTAGTTTGTGCTAATTTTATAGCAGTTTGATTTTTTACAACACCCTTTTTAGTACGTCTAACTTCACGTCCCACTTCAAACTGAGGTTTAAAGAGTATAACGATATCCAAAGAGGCCAATCTATCTATATCTTTGATAATATACTCTATACCCACAAAAGAGACATCACAGGTAACTATATCAAATCGTTTTTGTGTTTGATATGATCGAATATCCGTCTCTTCTACACTTTCTACTCGTATATCATTACGAAGACTCTCATCTAGTTGATCACGCCCTACATCAACACCAACAACACTTTTTGCTCCATACTCTAACAAAACTTGAACAAAACCACCTGTACTACTTCCTATATCCAGACAACTCTTGTTTTTTATATCCAAAGGATATTCCAAAAGCCACTCTTTTAGTTTATCTCCTGCACGTCCGACATATATACACTCTTTCAATATATCAATTTTATTAGCTTCATTCTTATTTATATTAAAGGATGCTTTAGTTATTATATTACTGTTTACTAATACTTTTTTATTCAGGATAAGTTCTTTAGCTTTATTCCTACTGTTAGTATAACCGTTGTTGTACAGATAAGTATCTAATCTCATGTTCTTTACATTCTATAGTTTTTCGATATTTTAGCATAAATATATCATATGTAACAAATCGTGATAAAATACAGCATATAAAGTAAAATATCACTGAAATTTATACTATTTATCCAAAAACGCTAAATAAATTTTGAAAGATTACGATCTAGGAGTATAACAAATAAAACATAGGACTAAATATGAAAGTTTCAAATAAAGAAATTGCAGCGTCAATTAACAAAACTCCATCCGCGATCTCATACCTGAAGAAAAACAATTACGAAGAGTATCAGATCTTAAAACTAGGTGTGCTTTGCAAGAAATTAAACCTTGACAATGAAGACCTTTTAGCAATGTATACGCTTAAACAAATTGAGCTAAAAAGGATTGCTTCATAAACTAGCTGTTTTTTGGTATCCCGCAATACCAGATTCTACTAAGATATAAACCATTTGGATCAACTAAATCACTAACATGACGATGTTTGAGATTTAGTTGATCTTTCAAATTTTCTACACTAAACTTATCTCTGCCAACATGAAGTAAAAAAGCTACCATCATTCGTATTTGAGAACGTACAAATCCATTGGCTTGAAATGAAAAAATATAAAAATCTTTATGTTTATAAAACTTTGCCTGATATATCTCTCTGATTGCATTATCTACATCACTATCTGATTTCATAAAAAAACTAAAATCATGCCTACCTTCAAATAGACAAATAGCATTGGAAATTTTGTCAGGATCAAAAGGTTTTGTATACAATACATAAGAGCTTAGAAAAACATTTGGTTTTTCCATAGAGACGATATAACGATAAGATCTTTTTTTTGCACTATATCTAGCATGAAAATTATCATCAACTCTTTGAATATTTTCGATATATATATGAGGAAGTGCTTTATAATTTATATATCTTTTTAATTTTTCTAAATCAAGCCAAAACGAAGGTAAATCAAGACTAAGTACTTGCCTAAGTGCATGAACACCCTTATCTGTACGTCCACTGACATCTGCTTTTGTATCAATACCAAGAGAATGAAAAATCTCATACAATGTATTCATGACTGTTTTAACACCACTATTTTGTGCCTGTATCCCAAAAAAATGACTGCCATCATAACTAAAAGTCATCATTACACGCATCAATGCCCTTTAAAACCGTTCTAATACACGTTTTTTAAATACAATCATGCCTACAATACTAAAAAATACAAAGATTCCAATCGTACCATAAAAAGGAAATTTATGAGCTAATTTATAAATCGCTACATAATAGAGTAAAACAACTATCATGGTATTTAGATAAACATTTGGTTTTTGATGACGCATATGTGCGATACCAAAAGATAAAGCATACAAAAATGTAGCCAAAGGAAAAAGACCAATTAAAATTGAAAAAGCTAATTGAGTAGCACGTTTAGGGTCACTTTTCGCTTTTTCCCAATAATCAATGATCTCACTGGATGTAAGCTGGTGCATCTTAGGATTATAACTCATTTTGAGTTTTGCATAATCAACCTGTGTCAATTTTTCTTTTGATAACGAAAAAACTTTTCCATCATAAAGTCTAAAATTAACCAAAGCATCTTTGCGATCAAGTTTAGCTTCTTTAGCTAAAATGAACTTATCCTCTTTACCATCCACTCCTCTTTGATACAAAACGATATTGTTATAAACATTTTTGGTATTACTCTGGACAAATACATGCCAGTTTGCAAACTTTTGTCCAAATTCACTCTCTTTAAAATTAAGTTTAGCTTCCATCTTTTTAAGAGCAATAAAATTAGAACTTAGTTGTTTAGAAAGAGGCATGAAGAAAATAACATTTAGCAATAAAAAAATTGATGCAATGATCGAAAGTCCCAAAAAAAGACGTGCAATTTTTGCAGGATTCATAGAAAGTGCAAAAAGGACAATCATCTCATTATCTTTAGAAAGAGAAAAAACAGTCATAGCAATAGCGATGAAAAAAGTGATGGGAAATGTATAACTGATGATTTCAGGAATAGCATATAAAAAGATTTCACTCAAATCCCAAAAATTAACACTAATAAGTGCAGTCAATCTCGATAAAGTGATAAAAAATATCACAGATACCAGGAAAAACAGAGTAAAAAAGAGTGATGAAAAAAGTGGAAAAAAGTTTGATAAAATATACCGACTGACTCTATCCATAAAGATTTATCAACACTCCATTAAAAAAATCATCTGCCATATAAACGATAAAAAGAGCCAATGCCAAAAATGGGATAAATGGTACTTCATAATCTTTTTCTCGTATAAATATAAAAACAGGCAATGCAATAATAGCAGACAAAAAGATAGCAACCGCACCAAGTTTCAATCCTACCATCGCACCAATAGTCGCAGCGATCATGATATCTGCCTCTCCTAATGCCTCTTTTTTAGCAAAATAAGAGACATAAAAACGAAGTAGTGAAAATCCACCAGCGAACAAAAGAGCATTTATCAAATTTCCAAGGATTAAATTGGATGAAAAAATAGCTAAAGTCAATGCAGATAAATTTAAACTATCAGGTACAGCTTTATATCGTAAATCTATCACCGATAATCCAAGTAAAAGTGCAAAAACTAACCCAACGATAATAGCATAAGTGATATTTCCAACTTTCCAATACGCTAAAGCAAAAATAACAGCTGTTATTATCTCGATTAAGGGATATTGTTTTGATATAGGTGTTTTACAAAAATAGCATTTACCGCCAAGTAGAAGCCATGAAAGTACAGGTATATTATGCCACCATTTAAGTTTATGATTACATTTTGGACAATGCGAACCAGGAAAAACTATACTCTCCTCTTTTGGTATACGCAAGATCAATACATTTAAAAAAGAGCCAAATAATAACCCAAACAACGTGATAATACCACCTTCTAAAAGAGTTTGACTCATTTAATACCTCCAAATCTTCTCTCTACACCTTTAAATACTTTGATAATCTCATCAAGCTTTTCAACCGTAAAATCAGGCCAAAGAGTATCTGTGAAAAACAGTTCACTATAAGCTGCTTGCCACAGAAGATAATTTGACAATCTTTTATCACCACCTGTACGGATCAAAATATCTACAGGATCCATCCCCGCAGTATCCAGCAAATCATCAAAACTATCCTCATCTACCTCTTTGCCAGTTTTAACTGCTTTATTAACAGCACGTACTATTTCATTTTTAGAACCATAATTTACTGCCAAAACTTGAGTCAAACCTGTAAAATGTGCTGTTTTTTCTTTTGTATATGAGATACGTTCCTGTAAACTTTCTGGCAGTTTTTCAATCTCTCCAATAGTTTCAAAACGAACATTGTTTTCCAAAAAAAGACTTAACTCATTTTTAAGATAACGATCCATCAACTTCATCAAAAAGCTAACTTCACCCTCAGGGCGTTTCCAATTTTCTGTACTAAAAGCATAAAGTGTTAGATATTTTACACCTATATTTGAAGCATGGATTGTAAGTTCACGTACCCTTTTGGCTCCTTCTTCATGTCCTACGATACGTTTTAAAAATCCCTGTTTCTTTGCCCAGCGACCATTTCCATCCATGATGATTGCGATATGATTAAGTTTATTCATGAAAATCTATCCTTTTAAATCCAAAAGCGATGAAACAGGTTCATACAAAGGCGAAATTTTACCTTTTTTGGGATAAAGCTGACCTTGAAACTCCAATAAAGATAACTCATTTCGTAAAAATTCTAAACTCTGTTCATAGTACAAATATAATACAAGCCTCTTGATATCACCACTGACTTCAACCACACCTTCAACAGGTCCGATATGTTCAAAAGCTGCATAAAAATCTATCATACCATCATTTGTTGAAGTTTTGCTTTTTGATTTTCTTTTTTTAAACTGGAACATTGTACTTTTTTCATTATGCTTTAGTACCATTGAGAATACATCATTATTTAAGGCAGCTATCATGTTAGATAGTGTCATAAACTCTTCTTTAGTATTTGTTTTTGCAAGATGCTCCAAAAGTTGCATTTTCAACTCTGACTTAGGAGACTCTTTGGCAAGAGTCTGCAACAGTTTTTCAGCTGTAAATTCTGGAATAAAAGATAACTTTGCGTGTTGTAAAAACTTTGGTTTCAAAAGTAGTTTAGAGAGTGAAACAGCGTGTGTTTTTGGCTCTTCTTTCATCATCCCCCAATACTTTTTCCCAACTTCAAGTTCAAGATTACTCTTTGTATTAACTTCTTTTTTGCCTATTTGAAGTAGATATTTTTGAGTATCTTTCTTTTCAAGTACATCAATATTTACAGGTAAAAGTGCATTAAATCTTGTAGTACTTAACTTTGCAAGAAGTGAATCTATCTTTGCAAGTTGACCAATCTGAGAAATCATGTAGCATCAAGTTGTGCCAACTTATCTAAAAGATTTAAAGACACATGAAGTTTATCAGCTTTGGCTAAAGGATATTGCCCACTTTTTGTAATCAAGGTAATCTCATTTTCATCACTGCCAAAAGGATTTTTTGAAATATTATTATAACAAACACCATCAAGATCCTTTTTTGCTAACATATTAGTGGCATTGTCTAAACCCTTTTCACTATCACTTTCTGCTTTAAATCCAATAGAAAAGATACCCTCTTTTGATACAGAAGATAAAATATCCTCATTTTTAACCAACTCTAAATTCCAAACATCTCCAATAGTATCTTTTTTTATTTTTCCTTCTTGTGGATATTTTGGTACAAAATCACTCACAGCAGCTGCCATAAATAGATAAGGCTTTTTTTGTATCAATTCAGGTACAGAGTCATCCATCAATGTAGCTTTAGTCAATACACCTTTTTTTGCAACACGAATTGCATC
>JALSQA010000405.1 GCA_026985685.1 Campylobacterales bacterium
TATCACTAAAAAAGTGTTAGTAACACCAGCACAAACTAAAACAGTTTCTATACCAGCTAAATACAAAACAGTTACAAAACGTGTACTAGAAACTCCAGCACAAACCAAAACAGTTGTCATCCCAGCAGTTTACAAAACTGTTCAAGTCAGAGAGATGCTCTCACCTGCATCAGTAAAACGTATTGAAATACCAGAACTTTACAATACAGTTACCAAAAAAGTAAAAGTAAGCGATGCATACTTAAAATGGCAGCCAGTAGTATGTAAAACAAACATGAATGGTGCATTGGTCAGAGACTTACAAAAAGCACTCAAAGCAGAGGGCTTCAACCCAGGACCAATCGATGGTATCTATGGATGGAGAACAAGAGCAGCCGTTCAAAAATTTCAAAAAGCAAAAGGCATCTCAAGCGGTGCACTGACACAAGAGACTCTAAGAGCATTAGGATTATAATCCTCCCCTAAGTCAGGTTTCACACCTGACTTGATTGTTAAATATTTTCCCTAAAATTTTTAAATCCATTTGAAACGATATACTTAGTCGTCGGTGATATCTCTTTAAAATGCTCTTTTGCACATTTTATCTTTGCCTCTTCACTATCCCTTAGATCATGGGTAAATAGACTCCCTTTACTTTCTACTACAAAATAGAGCTTCTCTTGGTTGTCTTTTTCGACTAATACTGCCCAGTCGGGGTTATATCCACCAAGTGGTGTGTTTATCTTAAACCATGAGGGGAGTTTTGTAAAGAGTTTTATGTTTTCGTTTTCGTTAAATGATTTTACAAAGTTTTTTTCTATATCTGAATCATAGACTGTGTAGTTATAGATAGATTTGTCCACTTTGTTTTCTATCATATTTTTTGAGAGATATCCAAAAAGTTCTCTATCCTCAAAACACTCCTGAGCATAGTATGAGTCATCTCCGATTCGTTGATACTTTATACCATCTACTATAAAACTACTCATTGTTGTTTTGATGATATGAGTAGCTTTTTCTATAAATTTTTGAGGGTTGTTTTTAAAGCTCTCCAGTTTGCCACTTTTTACTAAAATATCTGCTATATTTCGCCGTGTCAGATTTGTTTCATTTTGCATATAGGTGATGATATCGGGGAGTTTATAGTCTATGATCTCTATATCGCCAAACTGCTCTTTTATACTATCTTCATCTATCTCTACACCCACTTTTGTGATACGGTTTGTCGCCTTTTGGTAGAGGTATTTTATCTTTCCAACCGTTAGTTCATCGGCTATCCTTTTGGCACTCTGACCCACTAATGCATCCACATCAAAATCGACTCTGTATGTTGTTTTGTATTTTATTCTCTCCCAAAGATTTTTAAAATCTTCACTCAGATAGACCTGTTTGTTGAGGGTGATGATCTCTTTTTTACTTGCATCTTTGATGTTGAGATTTCCTGCTATTTTTTTGATCTTTTGGATGATATTTTCTTTTATTTCTTCATGCTCTTTTGGAACTTCAAATTTATCGTTTTTTAAATCTAGTTTTAAAGAGTCTTGAATTTTACCTTTTGAATCGATATATTTTTTGCTATGCAGATATCCCCATATATCTTCACTCTTTTGAGCACCTACATAAGCAACATTACTGTTTTCATCTTTGGTAGTGATATTTGCAAAAAAATGCTCTTCT
>JALSQA010000406.1 GCA_026985685.1 Campylobacterales bacterium
ATTAGTTCACTATCTCCTTCAACTAAAACTATTTTGTTAGAAAAAAAAGCATGATTGCTTGTTTCAAACGAAATCAGTTGAAATTTATCTTTTAAAGACATATCTGATAAATCAATATATTTTGCATTTGAAAAAGGTTTTTCCACATCTGTATTTTTTTTGATTTTTATAAATGTTTTTGTTTTGTTTGGTGCAAAGAATAAAGGTGAATGTGTTGTAACTATAACTTGATGTTTTTTAGCTATTAAAGCTAATGCTTCAAAAAGAATATTTTGTGCATTTGGATGCAAATATAATTCAGGCTCTTCAAATAAAAATAAAAACTTATCTTTTACTTTATTATTTTTTTCTTCTTTTTGCCAGTCTTTTGAATGAGAAAGTTCAACATAACTTCTCAAAATACTAAAAGTTATAGCTCTCTTAAAACCATCTCCTTTATTTTCTATTGGTCCTTTAACTCCATCATTAGCTATAATTGTAGCTGAAGATAGTATCGTTTTTACTTCAGGTGGTGGAACTTCTAATTCAATAGATACATTTTTAAAAGTTTCATTTAAATTCTTTTGAATCGTTTTTTCAATCTCTTGAACTTTAGGAATTCTTTCATCAGATATTAAATTTCCTTCTTCATCAAAAGTTTTATTTAGTTTTTTTCTTAAGTTTTCAAAAACTTCTTTTGCATCTGCTAAATCTTCTTCAATAACATTTAAAAGAATGTTTAATAATTTTCCAAACGAAGCACTCTCTTTTGTTTTCATATCATCAGATAAATCTTTAACAGCAGGTATATAAATCGGTTCAGGAAAAAGTGCTTTAATTGTATTATCAAAACCTGATTCAAGTGGTATATCTTTCTCTACTTTATCTTCATCAGACATATTGTCTATATATTCTTGTATTAACTCTTTTGCTGCTTTTTGAGTAGAAATTGTTTTTATTCTATCCTCATTTAATTCATCATAGATTGTTTTGAGTGTATCTTGAATGTCGCCTTTTTCCTTACCTTTAAAATATTCATCAATTTTTTCCTTGTTAAATTTGTCTGATTTAGGAACTAACATTACATTTCTTAACTTAGAACTGTAATCTTTATGTGAATATCTTCTAGCTAATTTTAACTTTCCATCAATAATATATTTTTCTAATTTTTTTCGATGAGTTTTTTCTAATCTATCTAAATCACATTGTGAAATATTTTCAATAGTGACTGTAATCAATATATCTTTTGTAGGATCAAAAAAATCATCTTTTTTTAATTTATTCCCTTTTATAAATAGCAATAAAGCTTGAATAAAAGTAGATTTACCAGCATTGTTTTCTCCAATGATACAAGTAAAATCAGATATTTTTACTTCAATTTCTTTTAGGCTTTTATAATTTTCTATTTTTATGCTGGTAAATTGCATTATATTTCCTTCTTATAATTTAAGAAAATTATTACATAATATTTTATCATAGTAAGTTAAAAATATCGATTAGCAATTTTACTTGGTTCATTTATCTCTGCTGTGGTTGGATTTTTGGTTTTGAGGGTGGCGTTAAGAAGATAGGCAAGTGCCTATCCAACCGTTACATCTTTGCATCTCTTTTTGAAATACTCTTTTTCAACTCCGCAAAGTGGGCATTTGCCTGGGGCTTTTTTGCCTCTGTGGACA
>JALSQA010000407.1 GCA_026985685.1 Campylobacterales bacterium
ATAATCATAAAATTAGTGATGATGAGTTCTATAAAAACATAAAAGCAAGTAGCATAGAAAAAGGAACTTTATCTCAAACCCATGCTGAAAAAATGAGAGAGAAATATGGTGATGATTTGAGTAAAGATTATAATCCTGAAGAAGGTATAAATCAAAAAATAAAAAATTTAGAAAAAGAAAATAAAAATTTATTAAATAAAATGGCAAACTTATATAGTGGAGATGAAATAGATATAGAAGAAGCTGGTAAAAAAATGGGAGAATATCAAGATAAAATAGCAAAAAATCAAAAAAGAATTGAAGAACTCAAAAATAGAGCAAAAAATGTTGAACCAATGTCATTTGCAGATGTTGCATCGAATATAGCTGAGAGTCAAATTGATTCTCAATATGGACAGGCATTAGGAATTAATAAAAATCTTAATAAAAATCCTAATATGTATATTGAAAATGCAGAGTATGGAGAAATGAGCAAACAACAATCTACTAACGCAAGAATTCATACTCTTGGTGGAGTAGATAGTGCTGCTGAAGTTGATGCAGTTACATCTTCTATAAAAGCGGGAATGGAAAGTAAAGGATTAGATGGGCAAATAACAGCAGCATTGAAAAAAGAAGGAATAGAAATTAACAATGAGAATATAGAAAAAATGAAACAAGCATTATCAGAAGGGGCTGATAAATTAAGTGATAAATTGAAACAAGCATTTGAACATTTAACCCAACCAGCATTTACAAGTTCATTAAAAGAAACTGCTACAAATATGAAACAAGCAGATATTGATTTAAGTTCTAATGCAATGAAGTCAAGAGTAGATGCTTATATCAAGTCTGCAATAGGAAATGCTACTGGAGAAGAGGCAATAAAAAGAAAAAATGAAGCAATAAAACATTTACAAAATGCTGGAATAATTGACGAGAATGGGAATGTTAAGACAGGTGTTGAAGGATTATTTGCGTGGAGTGAAGCAAAAGCTGGTGCTATGAATGCTAACGAAAAATATTCAATAGATGGACAATCAGTAAGTTTTGCAACTTCATTAGGAAAAGATGGAGCAAAATCTATTGCAAAAGTTGATGCTCAAAGTAGTTATATTGATGGAATAAATCATACTACAGATATGGTAGATACACATAATATAACAACAGATGCAGTATTTAAAAATGCTTTAAGAGAATTTAGATTAGCTCATCATGGAAGAGACCCAAGAGATGCAAAAGAATTGTTTGATTTTATTCAAAAAAGAGATATGATTAAAGATAATATTGATCCTGAAAACATGTTAGCAAAACTAATAAATGGTGCAGCTGATTACTTTGGGATTTCTCAGAATACAGCAGTTACTTTAGCAGCTGGTGCAGGTATATTAGGAGTAGGCGGTTTATTGAATAAAGCAATGGGTAATCCTGCTGGGAAAATAGGTGGAAAACTTATAGAGAAAGGTAAAAAATTATCACTTTTTAAAAATATTTTCAAAGAGGGGGCTGAAGAAACCCCAAATAAAACCTCCTATAGCAGCACCCACTATCAAAACAGCAAGTCCTATAAATCCAAGTATCAAAGTAGCAAACATGGTCAAATCCTTTCTGACAGACTTTCTGGTGGATTATGGGGTAAACCTTATAATCCATCAATGTTTGAAAAAATTAAAAA
>JALSQA010000408.1 GCA_026985685.1 Campylobacterales bacterium
TTAAGCCAAAGAGCTATAAATAAAACATTGAAACTAGCTCGCACTATTGCAGATTTAGATAATTGTGAACAAATCAAAAAACCCCACCTTATCGAAGCTCTTCAATACAGATTTAAATAAAGAGTAGATATAAATTTTTTCTATATTAAGATAGCAATAGCAATAACAGCAAAAAGAATATATACAGCAGATGGAATAAGTTTCAATATATGAATAATATGTTTATTAAATATCTTTGCCAAACGGGATGTAATTACAGCTGGTTTTATACTCTTTAAAAAACCTTTTTCACCCATTTTCGCTAAACGTTTTATCCCCGGTTCGCCATAGGTAGCAGCTTTTAAAAAAGTTTTTTTACTACTTTTATCTTTAAGTAAACGATAATATATAGGTGCATCATCTCCTAAAATTTTAAATAAAACATTACTATCTTTTCCAAACATTTTTGCAAAACCAAGAGAATTATGAAATACTTTCATGTTGGGTGATTTTTCTAAAAGTTTTACGGTTGTATCTAAACCACTTGTCTTGCTTACAGTATAAATATCTTTAAAAAAACTTTCAACAGGTTTAATATCTTTTGTATTTTTGATCTCTTTAGAAGAACGTATGATAAATTTTTCCAGCCAAAGTGGCATTTTTCCACTTTTTCGTATCATCTTCATGGCACTAATACCACCTTTAAGAGGCGTAGCACTTCCAGCACTCATCAAAGTAGCACCTGTAGCAATTACCCCAATAGTAGATAATCCTACTAAGACTTTATCAACTTTATCTCCACTTATATGATGATATCCTTCAATAGCAAGATCACGAAGATCTCCAAAAACAAAAAAATCACTTATCCCCGCAGATACTTTTCCTATTGTTTCATCACTTTTACCATAAATAACACCTTCAAGTGCTTTTTTACTTTGATACCCCATAGAATTTCTCTTAAATTCTAATGCTTCGTATAATTCTTTTGCCTTTGGATTATATTTTACATAGTCATATTGCATAAAAAAACCAAGATACTTAGAAGCTTGTGCATATTTATTTTGATCGATCAATTTTAAAGTTTGAGGTATTGGGTCAATTCTTTGTAGTGCACTGATTTTTTCTCTGGTGCTAAATTCATACCGTTCATAAAGCATCAATGAAGAAAAAAGTAATAAACATAATGCAAATAATTTAACTAAAAGTTTCATGAAGTTGATTATACCATATTTTTAGAGAAGCTATGTTAAAGTTCTTTTTATGAAAAGTGTCTACAAAGAAGTTTCCTCCCTCGATCAAAAATGTTATGAGATTTATCATCTTAGTGAAGATTTACTTATGGAACATGCTGCAATTGGACTTAAAAATGCAATTCCTGATAATGCAAAAAATATATTAATTGTTTCAGGTCCTGGCAATAATGGAGCAGATGGCATTGCTCTTGCAAGAATGATTCAAACAGAGTATGAAAGAGTAGTGCTTTTTTTACCATATGGTGTTAAATCAAAAATGGCAAAAATACAACTAGAACGTGCACAAAGTGTTGGTATAGAGGTTGTAGATAAAATATTTGAAGCTGATGTTGTAATCGATGCTATTTTTGGTTCAGGATTTAACAGAGAACTTGATGAGCAAACTTTACAAATTATCCAAACTCTTAATAGTTATGAAAGTTATAAAATCGCTTGTGATATATCAACAGGTATTGATATTTTTGGAAATATAAAACAAAGTGCCTTTATAGCAGATACTACCGTTACAATGGGAGCTAGAAAAATAGCACTCTATTCAGACATGGCAAAAGATTATGCTGGAGATATTTTATGTGCTAATTTAGGTGTAAATGATGCACTATATGAAGATAAAACAGATATATTTTTATTAGAAAAAGAAGATTTAAAACTTCCAAAACGTACACAAAAAAATTGCCACAAAGGTAACTTTGGTCATCTTAATGTAATCGCAGGTAAAAAAGTAGGTGCAGGGATTATTGCGGCTAAAGCTGCTTATGCCTTTGGTGCAGGTTTAGTAACAGTTATTGAAAATGAACCATACAGTGTTCCTTATGAATTGATGAGTTCTACAACACTAAGCACCAATGCAACAGCTATCTGCATGGGAATGGGACTAGGAAACCAATATGATAATAGTTATCTTTCAAAATTTCTCATCTATCATGATTTACCAGTTTTAATAGATGCAGATCTCTTTTATCACACTATTCTAAAAGAAGTATTAGATACAAAAAAAGAACTTGTATTGACACCTCATCCAAAAGAGTTTGCCTCTCTTTTAAAGATTACTGGTTTTGGAAATATTAGTGTATCACAAATACAAGAAGATCGCTTTGGCTGGGTAGAAAAATTTAGTATAAAATATCCTGATCTTGTATTGGTATTAAAAGGTGCAAATACACTTATCTCTCATCAGGGTAAAATTTATATTCAATCTTTTGGAAGTAATGTACTTAGCAAAGGTGGAAGTGGTGATGTTTTAGGTGGACTGATTGCTTCTTTATTGGCACAAGGATATTCCTTACTTGATGCTGCTATAAGTGGTTCTATAGCTCATGCCTTGAGTGCTAAAAATTTTTCAAAAAACAATTATGCATTAACTCCACATGATCTTATTGAAGGTGTTCAATGTCTATAAAGAGGGTTACTATTTTATTTAGTGGTGAAGGTGGAAATCTTGAAAATATTATCAAAAAATTACATCCTCATACTATTGAAATAGTAGCAGCCATCACAAATAATCCTTTAGCAAATGGTATCCCAAAAGCACAAAAACTTGGTATTGAGACTATTGTTATTGATCATAGAGATTTTAAGAAAAGAGAAGAATTTGATCAAGCTTTAGTAAAAATTATCACACCTCTTAACATAGATTTAGCAATTCTAGCAGGTTTTATGAGAATATTAACCCCAGTTTTTACAGATAATATTAAAGCAATAAATATTCACCCATCCCTACTTCCACTATTTAAAGGTGCTCACGCAATAGAAGAAAGTTTCAACTCAAATATGAAAGTAGCAGGTGTTAGTACACATTTAGTAAACAGTCAACTTGATAGTGGTGATATCATAGATCAAGTATGTTTTAACAAAGAAGATATGGATTTTCAAACATTTAAAAACAAAATTACACAAATAGAACATGAACTCTTTCCAAAATCTATAAAAAAGGTTTTATTATTATAAATAAGATAGAATAACTCTTATTAAAATGGAGAAAATTATGAACGACAGTTTAAAAATAGGAAAATACGAATTTCAAAGTCGATTGATAGTTGGAAGTGGAAAATATCCAGATTTCAAAACAACTAAAGATGCTACATTGGCAAGTGGTTCAAATATGATAACAGTTGCTGTACGCCGTGTCAATATTACTAATCCAGATGAAGAAAACTTGATGGATTATTTTAAAGATACAAATGTCCAAATATTGCCAAATTCTGCAGGTTGTACAACAGCAGAAGAAGCCATCACTCTCTTTCGTATGGTAAAAGAAGCAACAGGAATTGATATCATCAAGATGGAAGTCATCGGAGATACAGCAAAAACACTATATCCAGATGTAATGGACACACTAAAAGCTACAGAAGTTCTGGCAAAAGAGGGATTTACAATCATGGCATATACAAATGATGATCCCATAATGGCTAAACGTCTTGAAAATGCAGGTGCAGCAGCAGTAATGCCTTTGGCTGCTCCAATAGGAAGTGGACTTGGCATACAAAACAGATATAATGTTTTATTTGTTAAAGAGGCAGTCAATGTACCAGTGATAGTAGATGCTGGTATAGGATGTGCAAGTGATGCTGCAATAGCCATGGAAATTGGTGTTGATGGTATTTTAACAAATACAGCAATAGCCCAATCAAAAAATCCTGTATTGATGGCAGAAGCTATGAAGTTTGCTGTCCAATCTGGTCGAATGAGTTATCTTGCTGGAAGAATTTCTAAAAAACCTTTCGCGACAGCTAGTTCACCGACAGAAGGCTTGATAGAATTTGATAAAAATTCTTAAATATTTTATGTTTTTGACACAAAAAAAATAATTTGTGTCAAAAACTATTGACAATTTATAATTATTAGGGTAAAATCTCACCCTCAAAAGCAATAAGTTTTGAAATCGGAGTGTAGCGCAGCCTGGTTAGCGCACCTGGTTTGGGACCAGGGGGTCGAAGGTTCGAATCCTTTCACTCCGACCATTTATTATTAAGAAAAAGTTTTATGGTGAGATTAGCTCAGCTGGTTAGAGCACTGGTTTGTGGTGCCGGGGGTCGCGGGTTCGAATCCCGTATCTCACCCCATAAGCTAAAGCGTTTTTGCGCTCGTGGCTCAATTGGATAGAGCAACAGACTTCGGATCTGTAGGTTATAGGTTCGACTCCTATCGAGCGTGCCACTTATAATTGTTCTTGTGCGCTCGTAGCTCAGCTGGATAGAGCATCGCCCTTCTAAGGCGAGGGTCTTAGGTTCGAATCCTAACGGGCGTACCACCTTATTTATGCGGACGTGGTGAAATTGGTAGACACGCCAGACTTAGGATCTGGTGCCTAACGGTGTGAAGGTTCAAGTCCTTTCGTCCGCACCATCTTTTAAAAGCTTCATCTATTTTAATTAAATTGTAAATTTTTTAGTATATCATCATCAATTCTGTTTTGCAAACTTTGTTCTGCTTTTAAGATAAGATTTTTAGGATCACCTAAAATCATTTTGGCTCTTTGTTTATCAAGCTTTTCAACAGACATAATACCAATACTAATCATATCTTCATCTTTTTGATACTGCTTTGCATATAAAGTAATAGGTGTTATCTTTTTAATTGTACGATTATTTATGTGTATATAAGCATTGTTTTTAGTATTTTGATTCAATAGCGTTATCACTGACTGGCGTTCATTTATAGTAAGTTTCCCAAATATCTTATCTCTATTTTCTATAATTTCTGTAACTTTAAAAGTACAATCAATTTCTATCTGCCCTTCCCACAAGATAGTTTGCTGTGACTTTGTTTCAAAACTTCCATAAAAATAACAATACCAGGTGCCTACTAATTTTTCCAATAATGGATGTTCTAAACTATATGGATAAGATTGGGTTTGTAAATCACTATAGCTAAAGCTTTGTTTATATATTTTTTGAAATGATGCTATATATCCTCTTATACGCTGTTTATTTTGGGCTATAGTAAAGTTTTTATTTTGATATATAGATTCTTTACTGATAACATATTGATGACTTTGTGCATAAAAAAAATCTTCACTAAATCCATTACTTATGATTTGTTGCTGATATATAAAAGACAGATCAATTCCCACTTCATGCAATTGATGCAAAATTGAGTAAAAGTTATTATGTTCTAAGTTTTGATTACTTTGTATGACAAAAATAATTGTAAATTTTACACCCTCTTTTGCCAGAGATATTATCAACTCTTTAATAGATTGTTTTCCCATTGACTCATATAAAAAAATATTTTCTGATTTTTTATATATTGGCAAAACTATACAAGCTTCTTTTTCAGAATAGTTTTTTAAAAAACGTAAAAATTCTAAATATACACGTTTTCTATCAGACAAAAAATAATCCTGATTTTGAGAAAATTTATCATACATCTTTTTAAAAGCATGAAATTCAGTAAAAACCATATGCTGTGCCAATGATGTCTTTATATAAGGAGAATACTTAACATTTGAAAAAAATCTATGAAGACTGTCTATTTTACTTTTGTAATTTGATAGATAACTCACATCAAGTTCTCTCTCTTCAAAGGTATATAAATTTTCACTAGCATGTAACTGTTCACTCTCATTTAAGATAAGGTAGTGCTTTTGCATTTGCTCTTGTGACATTTGAACTTCTGTTAATATCACTTTTTTAGCTACAGGTATTTTTTGATCATGATCGCTAATTCCAATAGCTAAACCATATAATATATTGTTATAAAGAGGTTTATCAGATCTTCTTTTTAATGATGTTTCAAAAAGCATCATCACTTGGTCATAGCTGTTAAAAAGATTCAATGAAATTTTACTTTGAGAAAAGGAGATAATACCTTCATATTCTTCTGATCCTATTTTATCTTTTGGTGGTATAATTTTAACTGTCCAACTATTTTCAGCACAAGTTACCTCTTTTGAACTAGAATAATCAATTTCATAACAATTTACTTTATCATCAAACATATATAAATAGAGATAACTAGTATCAAAATCAAGTGTAGCTTTTTGCTCATATAGACTAAATGCATCAAGTTTTTCACAAAAACTATCAAGATCACACTGTATAAACTCATCCAATGAGAAAAGAACTTTTCCATGCATTTTTAATTGACTAAAAGGAAAATGTTTATATTGTTTTCTAAAATCGTTTTCTTGTATATTACTCCCTTTGATATAACGATTAATCACCCGACGACGAGAGTGTGTATATTTGTAATTTTTTGCTAATTGTTCTTGATTTGTAAACAGTTCCAACAATCTTTGTTTATCTTCATGGCAATAGTGAGTATAAATAATTCTAACTTTTTCACCTAAAAGTTGATTAATTGATTTACCTTTCTTTGCCATGTCCAATCCTTTTTTAGTACCTTAATATAGCACAATAGTAATCAAAAGTAATTAAATATTAATAATACTCTTATAAGAGCCAAAAATTCATCCTTCTACACAGTTCCTATCAGTACCCTTGCATGAACTGTATATATTTTAATATGATAATCATATATTATTAAAAAGGAGTATTAATATGAAAATTTATTTAATTGGTAGTATTTTACTAGGTTCACTATTTATCATTGCTCTATTTTCTAAAATATTAAATATCTTAAGTCCTGACATAAATATAGATTCTATAGAGGATAGTATCATAGATGAAAGCACTTACACACTCACTTAAGAAACAGAGGTTAAGCCTATAACCTCTGATACCCAAAAGGTAGTCTATAAAGGAGACTACACTCTGTTCAATATACACTATTATTAGCAAACATTTTATAATTCTCATTTCATATTTTAGATATAATATTAGCAGGAGTTTTTTAATGCATACGTATAAATTCATCATTTCGGGTAAAGTTCAAGGGGTATTTTATAGAAAAAGTATCCAGCAAATGGCTTCATTAGGACAAATTCAAGGTTATGTTAAAAATCTTCCTGATGGCAAGGTAGAAGTAGTAGCATTTTTACATGATGATCAATTTGAAGATTTTTTAACAATCCTTAAAAATGGTTCACCTTTGAGTAAAGTAGATACTATAACACATGAGACTCTTGAAGAAGATTTTTTAGTTTATGATGGATTTGAGATACATTAATAACATAAAGGATAATTCCAAATCTATTTGAAAAGGATTTTTATGGAAGATCTAAAAAAACAAATTTTTTCTCAAATTGAAAAAATTAACGAAAAAATAATCACACTTCGACATGATTTACATCAACACCCTGAGCTTTCAGGACATGAAGAGCATACCAAATATCTAATCAAAGGCA
>JALSQA010000409.1 GCA_026985685.1 Campylobacterales bacterium
TTCAAGTTTTTTGATATATGGACTATAGTATAAATTCATAACACTATTGCATATTTTTTAATCAAAAAAGAGATGATTTATTTTACCATTTAGTGTATACTTATCTTGCAAACCTTATAGTGATACCTCCTACAATCAGAATTGTAAGGTTTGCACTTTATTTAGTCAGAAAACAAGTGTTACAAAACTATACAATAATTCAAATTTTAAGAAATTTCATAAATTTTTTTTAATTTAATATATTTAATAATTTAGCAAAATAAATTCATATTTTCAATATTTATTTTTTAAAAATTATTATAATTAATTCTAGTTATATTTATCAAGTATTTGTTAAGTTTTAATTAAAATTATCCCGATAATATCCTACTTACAAAATAAGTTTTTTGGAGAATTCATATGGCTAACCTACATACTTTTTTAGATTTCACTCCTTTTTCTAAGCCATATGAATTTGTTTATACAAACATTCAAAAAGGTATAAAAATATTTATATTTTTGATGATGTTTGTATTGATTCCTGTGAAATCTTATAGCTTTGATTATAAATCTTATTCTAAGCAAATGCACCAATTACGTTCACTTTCACCAAAATCAACACTAACAGCAAAATCAGAAAAACAAACGCAGAAACAAAGTAAATCTTCAGCACTCAAAAACATCACAAATAAACTCCTTGAAGCACTAGACAATGACCTTGTACCTGCTAAACTTTTCAATGAGAAAAAAACGGTATCTGTCTATTTTAAACCAGCAAAAATTTCAAAATTAGGTCTTCGTTACAGATTTTAATACATCACTTTTAATCTTTACTATCCCCTGAAACTTGGCTTCAAACAATCTAAACTTCTTACTTCAGTCATTTGCAAGTCTCTTTTAAATAAAATATCACCAAAAAACAAAAGGCATATTTATGAGAGGCTATAAAGTCTTTTCCGGTACAGCAAATTTAGAGTTTTCAAAAGCAGTGGCAAAGTATCTGTCTATCCCACTTTCAGAGGCAACAATCAATCGTTTCAGTGATGGTGAAATCAGTGTTCAAATCAGCGAAAGCGTACGTGGTAGAGATGTTTTTATCATCCAGTCAACTTGTGCTCCTGCAAATGCAAACCTTATGGAGCTACTTATCATGACAGATGCTCTTAGACGTAGTTCTGCTAGTTCTATCACTGCGATAGTACCATATTTTGGCTATGCACGACAAGACAGAAAAGCTGCTCCTCGTGTTCCTATCACAGCAAAACTTGTTGCAAATTTATTTGAAACTGCTGGTATAGACAGAGTCGTAACGGTTGATCTTCATGCTGGTCAAATCCAAGGTTTCTTTGATATCCCAGTAGACAATCTTTATGGTTCGATTGTATTCAAAGATTATCTTCAAAGAAAAAATCTCAAAAATCCAATAATCGCTAGTCCTGATATCGGTGGTGTTGCCAGAGCTAGAAACTTTGCAAAACAATTAGGTCTTGATATCGTTATCATTGATAAAAGAAGAGAAAAAGCAAACGAAAGTGAAGTGATGAATATCATCGGAAATGTAGAAGGTAAAGATGTGATCCTTATCGACGACATGATCGATACAGCAGGTACTATCGTCAAAGCCGCATCAGCTCTCAAAAAAAACGGGGCAACCTCGACTATGGCTT
>JALSQA010000410.1 GCA_026985685.1 Campylobacterales bacterium
TCTGAAAGTTATTTTTACAAACCTGTCATTTTTTGTAACGATGATATCACTGTCACTGGTCGCTTCTGCATTTGGATTGGTATTAACTTGTGTTTCAAGGGATTTTGCAACTTCTGCTGCTTGTTTGTCAAGATTGTAACCTATGGCTCCACCAAGTGCAGCACCAGCTGTCGCACCAATAAGTGTACCTTTTGTATTTTTACCTATTATATTCCCAAGTACTGCACCAGCTGCTGCACCTATGGCAGCACCTTGTCCTGTTTTTTGACCTGGTTGTTGCATTTGTGCACATCCAGTAAATAAAACAGCTGCGAGAGAAGTCGCAACTATGCTTTGAAATAGTTTATTTTTTTGCATGATAATAACTCCTGTTTTTAATTTTTTAAAGATAACTCTGAGGAAGGATTATATCATTTAATTGTAAATGATTTGTGAAGTAATTATCTACACTTTGTAATAACATCATGTTTTGAAGCATAGATAAAAATATCTACACGTCTGTTTGATGCTTCACAAGTTGTATTTGAATTATTGTTATCACAAATATTGATAGGGATGTGATCGGAACACCCTTTTGCCAATATCTCTTGTTTTACTCCAGCTGCATATAAAATCTCTGCCGCTGATATGGCACGATAATCAGAAATATGCTGCATTTTTTTAGGCTTTCCTTCTTTATAAGAGTGACCGATAAGTTGTATGATTATTTGAGGATATTTGTGCAATATGGGTGCAATCTGTTCTAAATAAGTACGTGCTTCTTCACTGAGTAGTGTCGATTGTGGTTGGAAAAAGAGTATATTTTGAAAATATATTTTTAAATATCTATTTGTGAGATATAGGTTTATGGTATTTGTATTTTTTTGCATTTTGATATCAGAATATAAATATCCATTTAAATCTTTTTGTAGTAATAGTGCAATTTCTTTAAGAACAGGATCTGTTTTAGATGGAAGTTTATTTTGCTTATGTGCACCAAAGATATGTAAACCTGTAACATAACTGGTTGTTTTAGATGAACATCCATAAAAGAAAAAAAGTATAATAGTTAAAAAATATTTCATGTCTGTATTATAACAGTTTATAGCATAAATTAGCCTAGTTTAAGCCTTTAACATGGGTAAAGATACTTTTGTGTAAAATAGGCAAATTTTAATTTGGGGCGGTATTGACTGCTCTTGTATTATAGGAGATATAGTAGTGTTTTCAGCCTTAACGGATTCATTTAAATCAGCGATCAATAAAATCAGGTTTGCGGATGATGAAAAGTCATTAAAAAAAGCGATTGATACTTTAAAAAAATCACTTCTCAAAGCAGATGTGCATCATAAAGTTGTTAAAGATTTAATCAAAAAAGTTGAACTTGAAACTAAGCGTGATGGCATAGGTAAAGAGAGTTTTTTACGTTCATTGAAAGATTCTTTAACAGAGATCTTAACTGCACCTGGTAATCAAGGTTTTGTTTTTGCATCAAAACCACCGACAGTAGCTTTGATGTGTGGTTTACAAGGTAGTGGTAAAACTACAACTACAGTAAAACTTGCCAATTATCTCAAACAGAAAAAAAAGAGAGTCTTAGTAGCGGCTTGTGATTTACAGAGACTTGCAGCGGTTGAACAGCTTAAGCAACTTTGTGAACAAAATGAGATAGATCTATTTTTTGATGATGATGAAAAAAATCCTGTAAAAATTGCAAAAGAAGCTTACAAACGTGCTAAAGATGGGTTATA
Source organism: Campylobacterales bacterium (assembly GCA_026985685.1). Lineage (GTDB taxonomy): Bacteria > Campylobacterota > Campylobacteria > Campylobacterales > QNZT01 > QNZT01. The sequence continues at coordinate 1,731 of JALSQA010000410.1, forward strand.
TGATGTACTATTAGTTGATACGGCTGGGCGTTTGGCGATTGATGCAGAGTTGATGGATGAATTATCACAAATAAAAAAGACACTTAGTCCTCATGAAGTATTTTATGTAGCTGATTCTTTAACTGGTCAAGATGCAGTTAGAAGTGCTGCTAGTTTCAATGAACAAATGCAAGTAAGTGGTGTGATTTTGACCAAGTATGATGGTGATAGTAAAGGTGGTGTGGCACTTGGAATTGCTAAGCAAATTGGTATACCACTTCGATTTATCGGTACTGGTGAAAAAATTCCAGATCTTGAACAGTTTATTCCAGATAGAATTGTGACACGTTTGATGGGTGAGGGGGACTTGATCACTCTTGCTGAAAAAACCTCTGATATTATTGATGAGAAACAAGCACGAAAAATGACAGCAAAGATTAAAAAAGGTCAATTTAATTTTAATGATTTTTTAGATCAGCTTGAAAGCATGAAAAAGCTTGGAAGCATGAAGTCACTAATGGGTATGATTCCTGGTATGTCAGGGATGGCTAGTAAGCTTCAGGATATGGACTTGGAAAATTCTACTGAGATTAGACGTATTAAAGCTATGATTAGCTCTATGACTAAAAAAGAGAGAGAAAATCCAACTCTACTAAACAATAGTCGAAAAAAACGTATTGCAAACGGTGCTGGACTTTCACAAACAGAAGTAAACAGATTTCTCAAGCAATTTCAAAATGCAGCTAAAATGGCAAAGAAATTTTCGGGTAAAAAAGGTATGCAGGATTTGCAGAATTTGATGGCACAGCAAGGTAAGATGAATTTTCCTAGATAGATACAGGGATTTTTAAGAATATTATAGATAAAATCCCTGCCTTTAGGATTGAATGTACAATCTTTTTTTACGCTTTAGCACTAAAAGAGTTCTCTTTGAGTCCTATAGCCGTAAAATAGTAAATATAAAAAGAAAAATTTTAGGAGTAGATATGGCAACAGTAGTAAGACTTACAAGAATGGGTAGAAAGAAAAAACCATTTTATAGAATAGTAGTAACAGATAGTAGAAAGAGAAGAGATGGTGGCTGGATCGAATCTATTGGATATTATAATCCTTTAACAGAACCAGAAACAATCAAAGTAGATAAAGAAAGACTTGATTACTGGAAAAGTGTTGGTGCAAAATTAAGCGATAGAGTGGAGAGAATTACTAAGTAATCATGGCAGATAAATTTATCCTCTCTTTCGCGAAACTTATCGCAAATAAGCCCCAGGAGATAAAAGTTCATCGTGTAGATGTAGATGATACATTTTCAGAGATAACTGTAATCGCAGATAAGAGTGATACCGGTAAACTCATCGGGAAAGAGGGTAAAATGATCTCTGCTATTAAATCTGTGATCTCTGGATGCAAAGCAAAAGAAGAGAGATCATACCGCGTGATAATCAAATCTCATGAAGAGTGATGAAAAACTACACATTGCAACAGTTGGTAAATGTGTAGGACTTTTTGGGGAATTAAAACTTCATTTACATACTGATTTTGCTGAACAGTTTCACGAAGGTGCTTCTTTTTATGCAGATACAGTATCAAAACTAGAAATACTCTCTTATAATGAACAAAGAGGTATTGTTAAATTTCAAAACTTTCCAGATAGAAATAGTGCTGCAAGATTAGTAAATACAAAAATATTCACAACAGTTGATGAAAGTATTAAAAACTGTAAACTCAATGAAGGAGAATATTTTTGGTTTGATTTAGAAGATGCCAGGGTGCTTGAGGGAGATATCTCTCTTGGGCGTGTTTTAGAGATTCAGCGTATTGCTAATACTGATTATCTTCAAGTACTTACAGATGATAAGTTAGTAGATGAAGGATTGGCTAAAAAATTCCTTATACCTTATATTCCTACTTATATTGAGCGTTTTGATAAAGAAGCAAAAATAGTCTATACGATAGATGCCTATGGATTGCTTGAGGCTTCTTAAGTGCAGTTTTCCTTTGTCACTCTTTTCCCTGAGCTTGTATTGCCTTATTTTCAAGCTTCTATCTTAAAGAGGGCTGTTGATAGTGGTTTGATTGATGTCTGTGCTTTAAATCCGCGTGAATTCAGTAATGACAGGCATGGCAAAGTAGATCGTTATCAAGCTGGTGGTGGTGCGGGGCAAGTTATGTCTGTACAGCCTTTGGATTCTTTGCTTTCAAAGATAAAAACAAAAGATAAAGAAGCTTATATAATCTTTCCACTTCCTGCTGCTAAACCTTTTAAACAAATTGATGCAAAAAGACTTGCAAAAAAAGAGCATATTGTATTTGTAAGTGGTAGATATGAGGGGATTGATGAGAGGATTATTGAAAAATATGCTGATGAAGTTTTTAGTATTGGTGATTTTATCTTGACAGGCGGGGAATTGCCTAGTGTTACAATGTGTGATGCAATAAGCAGAAATATCCCTGGAGTATTGGGAAATGCCGATTCTTTGGATGTTGAGAGCTTTGAAGATTCTCTTTTAGAAGCACCAGCTTTTACAAAACCAAATATTTTTGACAAAAGTTCTATAATCAAAGAATATTTAAAGGGCAACCATGGTAAAATCCACGCTCTTAAACGAGAATTGTCACTCCAAAAGACAAAATATTTTAGACCAGATCTTTATAATAAAGTGAATAGTAAACATTTAGAGGAAAAAAAATGAGAAATAAGTATATCGATGCATTTGAAGCAAAACAAGTTGAGAGTAAAGAGATTCCTGATTTTAGAGCAGGTGATACATTAAGAGTAGCTGTTATCATTAAAGAGGGTGACAAAACAAGAGTTCAAAATTTTGAAGGTGTATGTATCGCTAGACGTGGTCAAGGTACAGGTGAAACTTTTATGGTTAGAAAAATTGGTGCAAATAGTGTTGGAGTAGAGAGAATCTTCCCAATCTATTCTGAAAGTATTGAGAGTATTACAGTGCTTAGACGCGGACGTGTCAGACGTGCAAAACTTTTCTATCTTAGAGAGAGACGTGGTAAAGCTGCTAGAATTAAAGAACTTAAAAAATAGAGATTTTCTATACCAGAATCAAAGGCTTTTATTGGCCTTTGAACTTTTTTAATATTTGTCACGCATAGCACGTGCAGCTTCCCTATCAGCTTCTTTTCTTTTGAGAGTTTCCCTTTTATCATGAGTTTTTTTACCTTTTGCCAATGCTATTTGTACTTTTGCAAGATTTTTGTGGTTAAAATAGATACTTAGTGGTACGATTGTTAAGCCTTCTCTTGTAGTCTTTCCTATAAGTTTATCTATCTCTTTTCTATGTAGCAACAGCTTTCTAGCTCGTCTCTCATCAGGTTTGTAATGTGGATTTGTTGTCTCAAAATAAGAGATATGTGCATTAATCAGGAATGCTTCATTTTTTATTATTTTTACAAAACTATCTTTGAGATTAACACGACCGGCTCTTAGTGCTTTTACTTCACTTCCTTTAAGTTGGATACCTGCTTCATATTTATCTAGTATTTCATAGTCATGAAATGCTTTTTTATTTCTAGCAACTGTTTTTCCCATATTTAAACCTTTATTTTGAAAAATGTACTTCCACTACCGCTAAAAAACCAACCCTCTTTTTGATAAGTTTGAAGTTTTGGGTAGAGCATAAGTGCTGGAGGGAAAAGATCATTTAACTCTTTTGGTGCAAATGCTGTTAAAATATCAGCACTTTCTTGTTTGCGTAAAGTATCTGCTAGTTTGGTATTTTGTGTGAGCTTTTTAGAAAAATATTTTCTAAAAGTAGTGTAAACTTCTGTGGTATCTCCTTTGACTGGAGGTGTGAAAGTTTCTAAATCTAGCAACTCTTCCTCAAATGGCTCAACTATCTCTCCAATTCCACTGACATTTGCACTCTCAAAATCATAGATGAAAAAGGGTACATCTGCACCTATCTTAGAACCTATTTGTGCAAGTTCTTCTGTTTTTAGATTGAGTTTACATACATCATTGCACAGACGTAAAAAAGCAGCAGCATTTGAGCTTCCCCCTCCAAGTCCTGCAAATTCTGGTATATGTTTTTCAACATCAACTGCATGATCTTGAAAAAATGATTCTAAATTTTTACTTTTTGTGTGATCTTTCAAAAGTTGCCAGGCTTTGTATATACTGTTTTTTTCAGTCTTACATCCAAATGTACCGTAGAGTGTGAAGTTTTTATCACTGTTTTCTTTTGGTATGAAACGTATAGTGTCATAAAGATTTTTTACTTGCATAAAGCGTGAAGATAGTTCATGATAGTTTCCCCTAAGTCCTGTTATCTTCAAAAATATATTGACTTTTGCGTAAGATTTGATGATCATTTTTTAAGTAACTTACTCAAGTCTTTGATAGACTTTTCAGGTGTATCCAAAATAGCTTCTTGATTAGATTGCTGGATTTGATCTTTAAGTTCACCTCTTAGGATCAATGTCTCTTTGGGAGCTTGTATAGCTATTTTGACACTTCCTTTTGAAATCTGGCTTATTTTTATGACGATGTCATTTCCTAAGATAATCTCTTCATCCACTTTTCTTGATAATATTAGCATAGTTAACTCCATTTAACAGATATTTTACGAGAGCATCCTTGATCTCTATAATGGCAAACATTTTATCTAATTTTACTAGATAAATACCTTCATTTTGGTTTTGAAAGTCTACAATCTTAAGCTTTCTCCCCAATAAAATATCTTCTTCATCTTTTAAGTAAAAATTTTCAGGCATATCGAGAAATAAAAGGGGATCGAGGGCTTTTTCATCTTCATATATAAAATTTCCCTCCTCTAAACGCTCAAGAGCAGTAAGTGCCCCGTCAACACCAAGTTTTTGTGAGATAATATGTCCAATACTTCTGATATAACCACCTTCACTAATAGTGATCTCAAATGTTACAAAAGGATGCCTATAATGTAGAAAAGTACTTTTATAAACAAAACTTGTAATCTCTTTTAATTTGACTTCCTGGTTAGATCTTGCCAAATCATACGCTTTTTTGCCATCTATCTTTTTGGCACAATACTTTGGCGGTAGATAAGTGATATCGCCTTCAAGAGAGTGGATAGTTTTTATGATTTTATTTTCATCAAATGGTTCTAATATATCAGGATTAGAAATCTTCTCTATATCCAATGTCTCACTCTCTGCTCCTAGCCAAAGTGTTGCTCTGTATTTTTTTGGTGCTTTTTTCAAAAAACGAAATAGTTTGGTATATTTTCCAAATGCCATGATCAATACCCCTTTGGCAAAAGGGTCTAGTGTACCTGAAAAACCTGCTTTTTTTACGCCATATTTTCGTTTGATTTTGCCTAGATAGCGATTGGAGCCAATACCTGCTGGTTTGTAAGTGACAAAAAGTCTGTTATTTTGTATTTGCATCAAATCTTTTCTACAAAAGATGCGAGTATATCACGGATAGTTCCGCCAAAGTTGATTTTGAGTTTGTATTCGCGTTTAACTTTGCTCACTTCCAATACACGACCTACACCAAATATCTTGTGTTTGACAAGTGTTCCTTTTTTAAAAGCAGTTGTACGGTCTATTTTCAAAGATCCTTTCTGGATACCGCATTCAGCAAGAAAACGGCTTTTACTAAGCTGTGCACGTTTACCTTTATAGTACCTGCTAGAAGCCCAGCTGAGTGTTAATTCCTTTTTAGCCCTGGTAATCGCTACATACCCCAAACGACGCTCTTCTTCTATGTCACAGCCATCTCCTACCAAAGGGAAAAATCCCTCTTCTA
>JALSQA010000411.1 GCA_026985685.1 Campylobacterales bacterium
CAAAATCAGCCGACAATATACTCGGTGCAATTTCCATTTTTTCCCTTCTACCAAAAATTAATGTAAAATACATACAAAGAGATAAGCAAGAGAACGATTATTCCTTAGGAATTATCACTTAAACCTTAAAGTGGATTTTGAGTGATAAGAACCTCTAATAAAGTCTGTTACTTGCTTACAATCCCAATTAGTTGATTAGGTCTTAGAACCTCTGTCATTTGGAAGGTAGGATCAAGTCAAGTACTTGCTTATCTGTTTGTATGTATGTTTTAAACCTTTGGTTTTTTAATTTTATTTTGTACTTTTAAAAGGATACGATGTGTATAAATATTTCTTAGGAATTGATATATCTAAAGATAGTTTTGATTTTAGCTTCACGGATGAAACAGAAAAGGTCTTATATAAAGATCACTATCAGATGGATATGACTGACTTTACTAAACTTAGCGAGTATCTAACTCCATTCTCTAAAGATGAGATACTAATTGTTATGGAAGCTACAGGTATCTATCATTTAAATCTACTCTCTCATTTTTTAGAGCAAGATTTTAATGTAGCTGTAGTGAATCCACTGTTCATTCATGCATTTACTAAATCCATGACAATCAGAAAGACAAAGACTGATGCTAAAGATGCACATATTATTTCTATTTTTGCAAAGAGAAACTGTGCTACCGTTAGATTATCTAGTGCTTCTGATTTAGAAACAATCAAACCTATAGTTAGAGAAAAAGAGAAACTTACCAATCAAATATCTGCCATTAAGACAGATATTAAATCTATAGTTAATCAAGTATTCCCAGAAATGTTAAAGAACACAAATATCTTTTTAAAAAGCAGTTTAAATCTGCTCTTGCAAGCTCCTAGTAAACGAGTTATTAGGAACTTGAAAGAGAAGAAAATAGCAAGCTATTTAGCTTGTGATACCAAGAGAGGTGCTAAACCTAAAGTTGATGCCAAAGAGATACTCTTAATGGCTAAAAACTCTATTGGCATTAACAACCAATCTTTAGAAAAAATACTTATCTCAAAAATCAAACAGTTAGAGTTTTTACAACTTCAACTTGATGAGTTTAATGAGATAATCGAACAGTTTGTTGATGAGTATCACCATGATGATATAGATTTACTTACTTCAATAGCAGGAGTAGGTAAACCCAGTGCAGCTTCATTTCTAACTGAACTTGGCGATATTAACAACTTTGCAACTTATAAACAGTTGACTGCTTTCATTGGTACTGATCCAACCATTTATCAAAGTGGTAGCTCTGTAAATGTCAAAGGTTCAATCTCTAAAAGGGGGAACTCACACTTACGAAGGACACTTTGGCATATGGCTAGAGCAGCTACTGTCTGGAATGAGACACTAAAAGCTTACTATGATAAAAAACGAGGCGAAGGTAAAACCTTCAAGCAGTCAGTTATCGCAGTTGCTAATAAACTCATTCGTATTATTTTTTCTATGTTAAAGAACAACACTAAATTTAGTACAAACTATAATCCCAAAGGAGTTACAGCATGATTGAATTTAGCTATTAAAGTGCTTCAAACTGAAACATTTTAATTAGATGTTTGGTTTAAGTCTTCTCCTTTAATTATAATAGTTGACTTTTAAAATAAATTTTAGCTCATTATACTCCCTAC
>JALSQA010000412.1 GCA_026985685.1 Campylobacterales bacterium
TGTTTTGGTTTAAAAAGGTAAAATATGAAGAAAACAACCAAAGATGAATATTTTCAAGCTGTCTATAAAGTAGTACATTATATAGAGATGCATTATGCCAAAGAGTTGGACTTGGAGGTATTGGCAAAACTGTCTGGGTTTTCAAAGTATCATTTCCATCGTATCTTTTTAAGTATAGTGGGTGAAAATCTCAATGCTTACATACGCAAAGTAAGGCTCTCTTTAAGCACAAGAAAACTAGCCAATGGTCTTTCTGTGACGGAAGTAGCCATGCAAAGTGGTTATGAAACCCCTGCATCTTTTGCTAAAGCGTTTAAAGAACGGTTTGGTTTTTCTCCTAGAGCATTTTCTAAAAAATATCAAACAGGAGCAAACAAGATGAACATACAACCAAAAATCATTAATTTTGATGCTGTTGAAGTACTCTATGTACGAAAAAAAGGGGACTACATGGTCAGTGCAGGGGAAGCATGGGAAGTGCTTATGCCATTTGCCTATGCTCAAAAAATCAAGCACAAAAAGAACATCATGGGCAAAGATGCACAGATGTTTGGCATTGGGCATGATTGTCCAGAGACGACACCTGCACAAGATTTGCGTTATGATGCGTGTATTAGCTATGATGACAAATCGGTAAAACCTGAAGGTGAGATAGCTGTAAAATTCATAGAGGGTGGTAAGTGTTTGTGTCATCTACACAAAGGAAGCTATGAGGGAGTGAAGGATGTCTATGCCAGTATGATGGATTATGTCATCGAAAATGAGCTAACGATGGATGATAAACCAGCATTTGAGAAGTACTATAACCGAGATCCAAGACGTACAAAACCTGAGAATTTGAGAACAAAAATTTATGTACCCATAAAGGAGCAGTGATGCCAAGACCTAAAAATAAAGAAGAACTTTTACAACTTAGTGAAGAGAATTTTAATAAGCTTTTTGATTTGATTTATTCATTTAATACTGCAGAACAAAGAGCTGAGTATTTATTTGATAACGATAGAGATAAAAACATACGAGATATCTTAGTGCATCTGCATCATTGGCACTTGATGATGTTGGAGTGGTACGAAGTGGGAATGAGAGGGGAAGAACCCGATAAACCTGCAAAAGGTTATACCTTTAAAGATACTCCTGCACTCAATGCAAAGATATGGCAAATGTATCAAAAAACAAGTTTTGATGAAGCTGTAAGATTGCTAAAAGAGTCATATGCTAAAGTTAGAGAGATTATACAAAGTCATAGTGATGAAGAGCTGTTTGAGAAGAGACGCCACAAATGGACAGGTACAACTTCTATGGGGTCTTATTTGATTTCAAATACTTCAAGTCATTATGATTGGGCATTGAAATTATTAAAAAAATATAAAAAGAGTTTAAAGGATAAAAAATTCAAAAAGTAAAAAAAGAGTCTAAAGTAATATACGGACTTAAAGTAAGAACAAAAAATGAAGACGAGATGAACCCTCAAACAGCTAAGATAGGTCAAATGTGGGGTGAGTATTTTTCAACAATAGCACCTACTTTGCCACAAGATACACACGCTTATGGCATCTATACGAACTACGAATCGGATGCTTTTGGTGCGTTTGATGTCATAGCAGGTAGCGAAATAGAAAATAGCGAGCTGGAAAAGG
>JALSQA010000413.1 GCA_026985685.1 Campylobacterales bacterium
TGGTAAATCTCGTAACTGATTTGAACCTAGATCTAGTTTTTGAAGTTTAGCCAATGACCCAATCCACTCTGGCAGTTGTGTTAAACTGTTTTTACAGACATTTAAAATTTCAAGATTTTCAAGATTGACGATCCACTGAGGCATTTCACTAAGGTTATTTGCACTTAAATCAAGTTCTTTTAAGTTGTGTAATTCACCCAGAAGTTCGGGGAATGTGCTAAGTTCATAAGCAGATAAGTCTAAACTTTCAAGAGCATATAGAGCATTGATATCTCTGGGAAAACGTGTTGTATCGATACTATTTTTATCTGCCCACAACAAAAGAGGTCTTAAGTTGTGACTCATTGTAGAAGGAGTTTCATTATCTGTTAAAAAATTTTGAACATCTTTTACATATGCTTCATAAGTTTCAAATTTTTCTAGTATAAGTGTATATGTTTTATTTATCTCATTTTTACTCATTTAAAACTCCTGTGCTACTGGCTCTTTAAGCTCTGTTTTTTCTTTTTCATTTTGAATATTTATTAAAATATCATCAACTAACAAAGTTTTATCATCATCAACTTGTATAAACCGATATGCTTGATTTTGTGTATCATTATCAAAAGGATACAAACTTTTGTCTATGCTTGTTTGATGATTTTTAAAAGAGATAACAGGAAATAGGTTTAGAAAATAGTCTACACTTTTATGATTTTGGTTTTGAAGTTCATCTGAAGCAAATACGATAGTATAAAAACCAGCATCATGTGCCGCTGAGAAAAAATCTCTCATACGTTTTGTAAGATGTTCATCTTGAGGGAAATATTCAAGATTAAATATAAGTACATTGTACTGCTCTTTTGTACTTGCATTTTGATTGTAGTGTGACAATGTTGGATTTTTATTACTTAGAAGTTCATGGTAAGCGTGTATAAGTTTTTTTTCCAATTTCGCAAAATCAGCTACAGCTTCTTCTTCATCTAAAGAGATCGCATATAAATCATGATCTTTTAATTTCCACAAATCAGCAAAACGCTTTTTATAACTAAAATCAAATATATTAACTTTGATAAGATTTGCATCACTTACACCCATAAGCTTCAAAACAACTCTCTGGATAAAATCACTAGCATCATCTTCACTACTCTCATCAAAACTCACACTAAAACCGCCTCTGTTTGAGGGAATCAAGAGTGGCAATGCTTTTTGATCATCTGACAAATCACCTATATACACACCCCATGGAAAGGTACTACTATTTTCTCTCATATCAAATTTACTCCTAGTCATCTAGCACAATGATCAATTATTATGCTTATCTACAAGCGATATATCGACTAAAAGCAAATAACATTTAATGCTTCAAAAGGTCATGTAAGCTTTGCTGTACCTCTTTTCCTTCTAAGATATGATAAACTTCAGAGGCTATAGGTGTATAGATATCCTCTTTTTGGACTATATTGTAAACTGCTTTTGTAGTATATACTCCTTCGGCTACTTCTCCAAGCTCTTTTAAAATACTCTCTAAATCTTTACCTTCAGCCAAACCTAACCCAACACGGTAATTTCGAGACAAGACACTTGTAGCAGTCAAAAACAGATCACCTGCCCCGCTTAGTCCTAAAAAAGTATCTTTTTT
>JALSQA010000414.1 GCA_026985685.1 Campylobacterales bacterium
CAAGTTTTTAACCATCAAATTTGATTGTTTGACCTCTTTTTATAGCATATCCTTTCATTAGAGTTTTTAGGTACCTTTTTAAAAAAAGTTGTGAAACTTCCATAAAGTTTATCAAATTTTAGTTTTAATTGATTGCAAAAAAGACTACTGTATATTTTTTGCATATGAAAGTTTATTATATAATCTTAACGACGCTATTCAACAATATATAACCTATTAAAATTTTTGATAATTTTTTATCATAATTAAGTTGTTTGCAAGATTGAGTTAAATCCCGATAGGGTCATATTTTGGTGTGCAAGTTTTTGTTATCCTTTTAAGCACTTTGTAATTCATATTTATTTAATAAACTCTCAAACGGTATATCCAAATCTTTATTGATATTTCTAATCATATCTAATGTCAATCTTCTTTTTTTGTTTAATATTTCTGATACTCTAACTTTATTACCAAAAATCTCTACTAAATCTTTTTGTCTTAACCCCTCTTGTTCCATTCTAAACTTTATAGCTTCGATAGGATCTGGAGTATCAATGGCATAATGCTTTGCTTCATAGTTTTCTACCAAAGTTGTTAAAATTTCCAATTCATCAAAATCATCACTTCCAAACTCTGCATCCATCAATAATTCAACTCTTTGGAGAGCCAAATTATAATCTTTTTCACTTCTAATTGGTTTAATATCCATTACTATAAATCCTCAACTTTTATTTTGTCATATTGTTTATGTGTCCCTATAAATTTTATAAAAACAATTTTAGCCATATAGTTAATCTTTACAATCAATCTATATTTATTGCCACAAATATTGAAAACAACCTTGTTATCTCCAACAATGCTTGCACTTTTATATTGAGTTTTAATCTCATTTGGATTATCCCACTCAACTTTTAAAACTTCATAGTGCCAAGAGTCAAGAGCAGATTTGCTATCCATATAGCTTGATTGCTCATAAAATTCTCTTAATGTTTTTTTTGAAACTATTCTCATAAGTAGAATTATACTTAAGTTATCATAATGGTAACCTTAAACTTTTTCTTTCTTAAATATTTTTATTCAATTTTTTTAAAAAAGTTTAGGGTTTGCATAATTTGATATGAATTTGTCAAAATAGGTCAATGGCTTAAAAAAGAGTTTTCTTTTTTGTTAAAAGATGTTTTAATTGTTAAGATAACAGTTGGGGACAAAGATGTGTTTTTTCATGACATCTTTTTCATATTTATCATGATATAAAGCTTCTATCAAAAAAGGCTAAATATCGGTAGAAAAAACAGATTTTTGTTGCTCTGTTTTGTTGTTTCTTTTACCATTCTTTTCTAAAATGTTATTAATAAATTTTGTATAATCTGAATAATAAATTGTACTAATGTTTATATAATCATTCCAGCCTTTTTGAAAAGCAGTTTTTGACATAGCATATTCAATACCACTTTCCCATTCTTTCCATACTTTGTCATCAATATTTCCATTTTTCCAAAGGAAGTATTCTTCACTAGATAAATCAAAATATGCTCTCATATATCTTAAAGTTTTATCTTTTGTTTCATCATCTATATTTTCAAAATCAAAGTTATCTTCGTTGATATTTTCAGAAATTAAGAGTTATCTCTTGATATC
>JALSQA010000415.1 GCA_026985685.1 Campylobacterales bacterium
ACATGAAAACGATCCTAAATAGAGCAGGATCGACTTATCAGCATACAGAAGATGAAAAAAGCTGTCAAAAAGCTCTCTCTTTTAATGCCCACCTTGTAGATGATATCAAAAAATTGATGGATATTATCCACAAAATCCCAAAAGACAAACCCATCGCTTTTGATACAGAAACAGATTCTCTTTCACCTTTTGAAGCAAATATCGTAGGTTTTTCCTTTGCTATTGATGAAGATGAGGCTTATTATGTACCTATCGCTCACAGTTATTTAGGTGTTGGTAAGCAGTTATCAAAAGAAGAAGCCAAAGAAGCACTAAAACATATATTAAAACACCCAATAATAGGTCAAAATCTCAAGTACGACTATGCTATCTTAAAAGGAAATTTTGGATTTGATGATTTAAAAGTTTATGCAGATACCATGATCATCTCATGGCTTTTAGACCCATCACTTAGTGCAGGACTCGATAACATGGCAAAGAGATATTTCAACCATCAAATGGTCAAATTTAAAGATACTGTCAAAAAAGGAGAAAATTTTAGCTCAGTTGCACTTGAAGAAGCGTGTGTTTATGCAGCAGAAGATGCATGGATGACACTTAAACTATACAATCTTTTGTGGGAAAAACTAAGCGATAAATTAAAAAAAGAAGCACAAAATGTTGAATTTCCTTTTGTAACAACTCTTCTTGAGATGGAAGCTGTAGGTATCAAAATCGATCAGGCTTTTTTTACCCAGTTAAAAACAAATGCCGATGATACTATCGCAAAACTCACCCAGGAGATTTATGATTTAGCGGGTAATGAATTTAACATAAACTCAACCCAGCAATTAGGAAATATCCTTTTTGAAAAGCTATCTTTAAAAGCAGGTAAAAAGACCAAAACAGGATATAGTACAAATGAACAAGTACTACAAGAGTTATATGATGCACATCCTATCATACCAAAGATCTTAGAATATCGAGAGATTTATAAACTACGCTCAACCTATATAAACCCTCTTTTAAAACTGGCAAAAGCTTCAAAAGATAGCCGTATCCACACATCATATCTACAAACAGGAACAGCCACAGGTCGTCTAAGTTCTAAAAATCCAAACTTGCAAAACATCCCAGTAAGAAGTCAAATCGGTCGTCAAATTCGTCATGGTTTTGTTGCAAGGGAAGGATTTAAACTTGTAGGTATTGATTACTCGCAAATGGAACTAAGAATGCTTGCTCATTTTAGTCAAGATAGTGCACTTCTTGAAGCTTTTAAAGAGCATAAAGATATCCACTTAGAAACTGCTGCTAAAATATTTGGAGATGATAAAGCCAAAGAGATGAGAAATGTTGCAAAAAGTATAAACTTTGGACTGCTTTATGGTATGGGAAGTCGAAAATTAGCCCAAACCATCGATGTAAGTACAGCAGAAGCTAAAACATTTATAGAAAGATATTTCGATTCATTTCCAACTGTAAAAGATTATCTTGAGAGTATCAAAAGCTTTGCAAAAGAGCATGGATATGTCGAGACACTATTGGGAAGAAGACGCTATTTTGATTATGAGAGTGCAAATGCCTTTGCCAAAGCTAGTTTTGAGAGAGAAAGCGTAAATACAGTCTTTCAAGGATCAGTTGCAGATATCATCAAACTAGCCATGAATGAGATTTCTACACAGATGATAGACAAAAAAGATTCTTTTATGCTACTACAGATACATGATGAATTGATCTTTGAAGTCAGAGAAGACAAAGCAGATGAATTTGCAAAAGAAGCAAAGAGTAAAATGGAAAACATCTACAAACTAGATGTACCGTTAGAGTGTTCTGTAGCTATTGGAAAAAACTGGGGAGAGTTAAAATAATGAAAATAACAATCGAAGATCAAACATTTGACTTAAATGAAATAAGCAGACTCTACCCAGCAGCCATGGTCAAGACAGGTAATGGTGATGAATTAACACAAATCAGTCTTGAGTGGGTAGATACTCTAAAAGATGAAGAGACACAAGTGGCTAAATATGCGATTTTTGTCCATAGCAAAAATAACGCTGTTTCCTCTTTTTTCTATCAAAACAGAGAAGATTTAGAAACAGCATTAGAAAAAATTGCATCTAAGATGAACTAAGATCCAATCCCATTTAGACGAAGCAATCCATCAACAGATGGTTCTTTGCCTCTAAATGCGATAAAACTCTCCATAGCATCCCTGCTACCTCCCATCTGGAGTATCTCTTTGAGGTAACTTTGAGAAATACTTTCGTTAAATATCCCTTGATCTACAAATTGAAAAAAGGCATCCCCGCTAAGTACTTCTGCCCATTTATAACTATAATATCCAGCAGCATAACCACCTGCAAAGATATGAGCAAAACCCCATTGAAATTTATTATATTTTGGTGTTTTTATGACAGATACTTCTTCTCTGGTTTCATCAAGTATCTTTTGTACCTCATCAGCTGTGTTTAATTTCATGTGAATTTTCATGTCAAATATAGAAAACTCCAACTGTCTTACCATTCCCATTGCTGATTGAAAATTTTTGGCATTTTTGAGTTTTTCTATCATCTCATCGCTGAGAGCTTCACCACTTTGATAATGTGAAGCAAAAGTATTTAATACCTCTTTTTCATAAGCAAAATTTTCCAAAAACTGACTTGGAAATTCGACTGCATCCCACTCTACACCATTTATACCACTGACAAATGGCTCTTCAACTGTACTTAACATATGGTGCAAAGCATGTCCCATCTCATGGAAGAGCGTCACAACATCATCAGGACGAAGAAGTGAAGGAGTTGTAGAGCTTGATGGTGCAAAATTACCTACTATAAAAGCAACAGGTAAAATTCTATCCCCTTTATCATTTATATGATGAGTTACCCAGTCATTCATCCACGCCCCGCCACGTTTGCCTTTTCTGTTTTCCAAGTCAATATAAATACGTGCTCTTTTTTGACTATCTATCATAAGATCATAAACTTCAACACTATCATGCCATGTTTTGGTCTGTACTTTTTCAAAGACAATCCCAAAAAGCTTATCCAAAAAGTCAAAAAGACCTTTAACCGTACGCTCTTTTTCAAAATATGGCTTATAAGCTTCATCCGCTACATCCAATGTCTCAATTTTCATCTTTTCACTATAATAAGCTATATCCCATGCTTCTAATTCTCCCTGGAATCCTTTAGTATTAGCAAATGCCTGTAGAGCTTTTAACTCTTCTTGTGCCTGTGGTTTTGCTTTTTTTGCTAATTGATTTAAGAAGTCTAATACATCTTGTGGTGTTTGTGCCATTTTAGTAGATAGTGAGAGTTTGGCATAATTTTCAAAACCCAGTATTTTAGCCTCTTCATCACGTAGTGCAAGTATCTCTGTAATCAAAGTATCATTTTCTTTTGCTCTTGTTGTATATGCTTTGTATAATTTTTCTTTTAACTCTCTGTCACTACTGTAAGTCATAAATGCGATAAATGAAGGTTGCTGGAGGGTAAAACGATAGTAAGTTTTGCCATCTTTTTCTATCAGTGCAGCTTCTTTGTCACTTTGTGGCAACTCACTGATGGCATCTTCATCACTAACTAACATTTCATAACTATCAGTTGCTTTTAAAAGATTTTGTGCATATTTAGTTGTCAATTCACTCAAAGATAGATTGATTTGTGCTAAACGCTCTTTTTTCTCTTTTGGCAAACCAACCCCGCTAAGTTCAAATGATTTGATAGCATCATCTAAGACTTTGTTTTGTGCTTTGTTTAATGTTTGACCCTCTTTTTCTTTGATCATTTTAAAAGCATTATAGATATCTTCATTTTGACTAAGTTTAGTCGAGTACTCAGTAAGTGGTGGTAAGAGTTCATTATATATCTCTTCACTCTGTGGTGTATTGTTTACTGCATTTAGATGAGAGATAGGAGTAAAAACAAAACCTAAATCTTCAGATATAAGTTGATAAGGTGTGATAAAATTTTTGTATGTTTTATTTTCTATATCTAAAAGTTTTTCTATCTTTTGTTCATTGGTATGTATAGTTTTTAATACTAACTCTTTTTGTTCGTCAAGTGTATCATTAGTCAACGTAAATGTTTTAAATGGCATATTCTTCCTTAAATTGTTTTTGGGATTATAGTATAAATCGGCAAATATTTACTCAAAACTAAAAAATATTAAAAAAATATATCAATAAGACGATAGTAGATGCAATAACACAATTTTAGGAGAAGAGTAAAAATGAAATATTTTTCAAAAGGGATATATTCTTTACTGGCATTTACTATTTTAATCACAAGTGGATGTGACAGTTCCACTAGAGATTTGGATAGTTTAACAAAAAAAACATCACCCATCAACAACCCAAACCCTACTCAATCAGAAGAAGACAATCAAACACAGGTTATCCAGCCACCAAACACAGGTGGAGAGATATCAGATGAAAACACAACAACCGCTGATATAAAGATAGATGCAAAAAATGCTTATCGTGTAAGTCTGAAATTTTCTGATAACTACAATCAAAAAGGTTACTTCACAAAAGCGGAAATAGGTCAAATCCACTTTGATATCACAAATATCTACACAGGTGCACCAGCAGATGTATCCATCATAGAAAATATTAGATTAGAAGCAGAAGATAGAAATGATAGTGAAGGAAAATATTTTAACTTTATCACCTACAGCGGTGAACAAGGTCCTGTATATACAATCCCAAAAGATCACATCAAAGCTTCTGATGATGTAGCACTAAAAGTTGGAAATCTTTCAGGTACAACAAATCTTATCTTCAAAGCTACTATACAGTTAGATGCAAATCAGACAAGCTCAGTATTTACCGTAAAAGTACCACTTGTGATAGAAAAAAACAAAAGCTCAAGCATGGCGATAGTACCAATTGGTTCACGTTATGAAAATGGTCTGTTTATTGATAAATTTCTTATTCATGTAGTAGATAGCTATGGGAATAAGGCAGAAGATGGGACACAGATATCAGCAGGTGTTATCAATAATGTAAAACTATACTCAAATGCTTACAACGGTGGTTTTGGTACAAATGGAGCAAACTTACCAGATACCATACTTCCACAGAATAGATTTGGAAAAGTCGCAACAATTGACTATGACAATGGTGTTAATCTAAACCAAACTGTAGGTTACTATCAACTAAAAAATGATAAAGGTAATTTAAGCAGAACAAATAAAACTTTTAACTTACCTGCAAATAGTATAGATATATCAAAAGATACTATAACTCAACTTGATACATTGATATTGCTTGCAAATAAGAATCAACACAAACCTCAAAACTTAGGTGGTTGGGATATCAAAAGTATAGATAGTGATCATGAGATTTCACTCCTTTCGATGGATATGGGTGAAGATGCGAATGGTCTCTCTTATGCGATAGGCGATGAGTATAGATATGATGAGTGCCGTCAAACTCTTATGAATGCAGCAGCATCTACTTTTGAGACAACAGAAGTCAAAGACGGGATCGCATATGCAGAACTTCGATATGTACCTGATATGGTAGGTAAAACAGTTTTTATATATGCCAACAGCCAACTTGAAAACAAACATATAGGTATCTCAAGAAAAGTAACACTTACAGGAACAGGACTTCAAACACAGACTATGAGTTGCACCAATGAAAATGGAACTAAACCAGATTGTACAATATCTTATAGAATGGTACAAAAAGATTCAGGAGAATTAGCACGAAATGTCTACATAGCCCAACCTACGATGGCAGGTGATCCTGTATACAAGGCAGCTACTGCATCAAGAACAGATTGTTCAGGATGGACAACTGTAACGATTTATGGTATCGATGTTAATAAAACAGCAAGTGTAAAATTTGGTGATTACATATCAGATGAATTAATTCTAAACCAAAAATAACCACACATCCCAAGAAACATGAAGTTATAAAATTTAAAGTATAACTTCATGTTTTTATAGGAAATGGTGCTTTTAGCTCCATCTAAAAAGTTAATACATTTCCTTTTTTTATAAAATCTTAATCCAACAAAGTAAACATCAAAAAGATAGACTTCAAAAACTATATTTGATATCATTATAAAAATAAAACCAAAACATTTTGAAACCTGTTGTAACGATAAAAGGAACTTTCATGTTAAATCTGCTCAAAATCCGTGGTGCTTTGCCTTATATAGTGGTCATATTTATAAATGCTATTGTAGATTTGGGTGATAAGATTATTTTACAAAATACTATATTTAAAATTTACAATGGTTCTGAACAAATTGTTTTAACTGCTTTTGTCAATGCTTTGATTCTTTTGCCTTTTGTGATGCTTTTTACTCCTGCTGGTTATTTGAGTGATCGTTATAGTAAATCAAAGATACTTCATTATGCTTCTCGTCTATCATTGGTTATTGTATTTTTTATAGTGATGGCTTACTATTTTGGTATGTTTAAAACTTCACTGTTTTTGACTTTTTTACTTGCGGCTCAAAGTGCTGTTTTTTCACCTGCAAAGTATGGATTGATCAAAGAGATGTTTGGTAAGGATCATCTTACAGAGGGAAATGGAATCGTACAGGCAGTGACTATTATCGCTATCTTGGCAAGTTCTCTTATATTTTCCTTGCTTTTTGAAGCAAATATAACACACACAGAAACAATACCATCCCAAATCCTCTCTCACGTTTGGGCTATTGCACTGATACTATTTTTCCTTGCCATTTTGCAAGTATGGCTTACTACAAAAATCCCTGACTTTGTAAACGGTGATGAGAATTTACGTTTTGATAAAGATAAATATCTTAAATTTGGATACTTAAAAGAGAACTTTTCCATAGCCATGTCAAATCGTGTTATCATTGAGAGTATCATAGGTTTAGGTATCTTTTTTGGAGTAGCACAAGTAGTTTTGGCTATTTTTGGTGTGCATCTAAAAGATGTAAGTGGTGAAAACAATACAGTCATCGCTCAGGGAATCATGGCTTTGGCAGGTCTTGGTATCGCCATAGGGTCTGTCTTAACCGCTAAACTTTCACAAAGATATATCGAAACAGGTCTTATTCCAATAGGTGCTATTGGAATTGGAGCTATCATATACGCTATCACCAAAACAGCTAATCTTTATCTTTTGGGTGTTGAATTTTTGCTTTTTGGTATCTTTGGTGGTTTTTTGATCGTTATCTTAAATGCACTCATCCAGTATAGAGCAAAAGAGCACCAGCTAGGTCGTGTGATGGCGACAAGTAACTTTGTGCAAAATTGGTTTATGTTAATCTTTTTGGGTATAACCATGTATAGTGCTTTACATGATGTGGGTACACAGAAACTTTTTCATCTTCTTATAGGGGTTATTGCTATTGGTGCGATATATGCCTTGATCACTTTACCGCA
>JALSQA010000416.1 GCA_026985685.1 Campylobacterales bacterium
TTGTCTATTCGTATTACTACTGTTGCATGAAGATCATTTTGTGTAGATATGGTTCTTTGCCATTTTGACATGATTTTATCAGAAACAAAACTCCAGAATTTATCATCTTCACCTTTTTTTCGATGCCTTGAAGTAGTTTGAGAGATTTGTAACTCTTCTAACATTTGTTGAGCTTTACGTCTTTTTTTTGCCTCTTTTTCTCTGCGTTTTTTAGCTTCAAGTGCTTTTTTTCGTGCTTGTTTTGCTTTTTGTTTTTTAAGTCTGCTTGCACGGGCTTTTTCTTGCTTTATTTTCTCTTGCATAGCTTTTTGATACTTATCTGTTCTGACAGTAGAAAAAAGATCTTTAGCACTCTTTGCTTCTATGTCACGGCTCTCTTTCTTCTCTTGAACTTCTTTTTCTTCTTTAACTGGTTTTTGTTTTACTTCTGGCTTTGGTTTGGGTTTTACAATCTCTTTTTCAGGCTTATTTTCTTCAGGTATAGCTTGATCTATAGGCATTGCCCGTACAGGTATCTTTGGAGTTTTTATTACTGGTTTAGGTTTTTGAACTACTTTTGGAGTATCAGGAACTAATGTATCTATATTTACTACAACTGCATCATCTACATTAAATCCATAATCTTTTTTCTTTTTTTCTTCATTAAAAAGACCAAAGACAAGAGAATATAAAACAAATAAATAGATAAAAACTGCGAAAAACAGTGCAATTATTTTATATGAAAATTTTTCAACCATTAGTTACTAATGAAACTTTCGTAAAACCAGAATCTTTGATAACTTTTAATACATATATCACATCATCATATTTTAAATCTTTATCTGCCTTGATATAAACAACTGTACTTTTAGGATACTTTTTAGAACCCAAAACAAAATCATCAGCAAATGTATCATAACTATATTTATCATGTTTTATATAAATATTTTTTTTAGAATCAATACGAATAGAAAGATCTGGTATTTTATGTGTAGATTTTTGTGCAGAACCTTTTGGTAAATTGATTTGCTCTTCATACTCCATTACAGGAGCAGTGACCATAAGTATAGCCATCAATACCAACATGATATCAACCAGTGGAGTGATATTTAAATCCGGATTTTCATCCCAGTTAAAATTCATACAAACCTCTACTCATATAAAAATGCATCATCGGAAGTTAGTAAATCAACCTCTCTTTGAATCAAACTCATCAGCTCATATGCCTTTCGCTTTAATAATACATGAGCACTATAAGCAGGTATAGCGACAAATATACCAGCAGCTGTTGCTACCAAAGCTTCACTGATTGCTGGAGCAATTACTGTCAAAGAAGCAGTCTGTGCATCACCTAATTGATTAAAAGTATTTAAAATAGAAACAATAGTACCAAATAAACCGATAAAAGGTGCCGTTGAAGAGATTACCGAAAGCATAGAAAGATAAGAAGTAGATTTTTTTTCAGCAACACTCTTGCATATATCAAGAGAAGTTCTAGTTGTATTAGCATTTAAACAATTTCTCAAAATTGAATCTTGTTTAATATTTTTAGAACCACGTAAAAGAGTTTCAAGTGATTTTTTCTCAACCTTTTCCCAGCTATTGAGCGTCATATGTTTACTAATCCAAATCCAGACAGTAATCATAAAATAGACAGAAAGCCATATAAATACCAGTGTGGAGATAACTCCGCCACTAGTAATATAGGTAAATAGAAGATTCATATTTAAAATCCGCTCTTTGCAGCACTTTCAAGTTTTGCAGTAGCTGCGGCGATGGCAACATCAGAATCGCTCATACTTTTAATAAGATCTTTTGCCTTTTCTAAGTTTTTAGCTATTTCATCTGAAGTACCACCAACAGCAACAGCACCATCTGCCAGGACACTGACTTTAGTACCGTCAACTTTTGCATGACCCCAGTTAATAGCGATAAGTTCTTTTGAATTATCAGCTTTTACAACTTCAATTACACCGCTTGAAAGTGTTGTTACCAATGAAGCATGATTTGGTAAAACACCAAATTCACCTTCACTTCCTGGAAGTGTAACACTTAAAACATCACCTTCAAAAATCATTCCATGTGGAGTTACAATCTCCATTTTCATTGTAGCCATTAATTATCCTTTAGTAAAAGAGGAGGGATAATCCCTACCCTTTCATCTTCTCAGCTTTTTCAATCGCCTCTTGTATACTTCCTACCATATAAAATGCATTTTCAGGCATATGGTCATATTTACCTTCAAGAATACCTTTAAATGCTTCTAAAGTTTCTTCAAGTGTTACATATTTTCCTGGACTTCCTGTAAATACTTCTGCAACAAAGAATGGTTGAGAAAGAAATTTTTCAATTTTTCTTGCTCTTTCAACGATTTGTTTATCTTCTTCACTAAGCTCATCCATACCAAGAATAGCGATAATATCTTGAAGATCTTTATATTTTTGTAAAATTGACTGAACACCACGTGCTATAGAATAGTGATCATCACCGATGATTACAGGATCAAGCATTCTTGAAGTTGAATCAAGTGGATCAACCGCAGGATAGATACCTTTTTCTGCAATACTTCTGTTAAGAACTGTTGTAGCATCAAGGTGAGCAAAAACAGTAGCAGGAGCAGGATCAGTAAGATCATCCGCAGGTACATAAACAGCCTGAACTGATGTAATAGAACCTTTTTTAGTTGATGTAATTCTCTCTTGTAATGCACCCATCTCACGTGCTAATGTTGGCTGATAACCAACAGCTGAAGGGATACGTCCAAGAAGTGCTGACATCTCTGAACCTGATTGTGCAAATCTAAAGATATTATCGATAAACATCAATACATCAAGACCCATCTCATCTCTAAAATACTCAGCCATAGTAATACCCGTTAAAGCGATTCTGTTTCTTGCTCCTGGAGGCTCACTCATCTGACCATAGCACAGTGCAACTTTATCAAGTACGTTTGATTCTTTCATCTCTTCATAAAGGTCATTACCTTCACGTGTTCTCTCACCAACACCAGCAAATACAGAATAACCACTATGTTTAAATGCAACATTATGAATCAATTCCATGATAATAACCGTTTTACCAACACCGGCACCACCAAACAATCCAACTTTACCACCTTTTGCATATGGTGCTAATAAATCAACAACTTTAATTCCTGTTTCAAAGATTTCTGATTTTGTACTTTGATCTTCAAATGCAGGAGGATCTCTGTGAATTGACCACTCTTGTTTAGCATTTACTTCACCAGCATCATCAATAGATTCACCAATTACGTTAAAAATTCTTCCAAGAACTTCTTCACCAACAGGTACTTTGATTGGGCTTCCTAATGCTTTTACTTTTTGACCTCTTGTCAAACCTTCACTCATATCCATAGCAATTGTTCTTACTCTGTTATCACCAACAATAGCAGCTACTTCAAGGATAAGCTTTTGTTTAGCTCCCTCTACTTCATAATTTACTTCAATCGCTTCATTGATTTCGGGCAAATAACCTTCAAAATCAACATCTACAACAGGTCCGATAACCTGTGAAATAACACCTTCCATCTATAATGCTCCTTTTACCTATTTATCTTTTATTTTTATAGTGCTTCCATACCACTGATGATTTCAATCAATTCAGTCGTAATCGCTTCTTGTCTTGCTTTGTTGTATTGAATAGTCAATTGATTAACACGCTCTTTTGCATTGTTTGTTGCATTGTCCATAGCCTGCATTCTAGCACTGTGCTCAGCTGCAAGTGAGTCAATAAGTGCATAAAACATATTGTATTCAAAATACTTTCTTACCAATTCATCTAAGATTTTTTCTTCATCTTCTGCTTCGATTTCCATCATAGATTCATTGATTTTATCATCCATATCCATAGTCTCTACAGGCATGAGGTTTAATGTTTTCATCTCCTGGGTTATCATGTTTTTATAACCATTGTGAATCAAAACTATCATATCCGTATCACCAGCTACAAATGAATCTACAGCAGCTTGAATAACTTCCTGTGCTTTTTCATAAGTAGGTGCAGCACTGATTCCAATATATTTTTCAAGTATATCTACTCCTTGAAAATTAAAAAAATCAATACCTTTTCTACCAACACAGCGAAGTCTGATATTTGCACCTTTTGAACCATAAAGTTCACTAATACGTTTTACCTCTTTGATCGTCTGTGCATTAAATCCGCCACAAAGACCTTTATCTGCTGTTACAAAAAGTATATCTACAGTTTTTGGATTTTCTACTTTATTAAAAAATTTACTAGTAGATCCACCTACTTTAAATTTATTAATCTTTTCAGAAATCTCAAAAAGCATATCATTCAATTTATCAGCATAAAGGCGTGCACGTTTCGCTGCCTCTTCTGCACGCCTGAGCTTTGCAGTAGAGACGAGTTTCATCGCACGTGTTGTCTTTTGTGTATTTTTTACACTTTTGATATTTCTTTTTATATCTTTTAGATTTGCCATATTAAACCTTATTTAACTACAAAAGTTGATTTAAATTCATCCAGGACTTTATTTAAAAGATCTTTTGTGTCATCATCTATCTTTTTATTTGTTGCAATATCTGTTAATAACTGTGGATATTTTGCTTCTACAAATGGATAAAGTTCAGCTTCAAACTTTGTAACATCAGAAGCTGGTAAATCATCAAGATAACCATTTGCACCAGCATAAATAATCACAACTTGTTTTTCAATTGGTAAAGGAGAGTATGGTCCTTGTTTTAGTACTTCAACCATTCTTTCACCACGCTCTAACTGATTTCTACTTGTTTCATCAAGATCAGAAGCAAATTGTGCAAATGCCTGTAACTCTCTATATTGAGCCAGATCAAGTCTTAGTGTACCAGAAACTTGTTTAGTAGCTTTAATTTGAGCAGCACCACCAACACGAGAAACAGATAAACCAACATTGATAGCAGGTCTGATACCTGAGTTAAATAGATCAGTCTCTAAGAATATCTGACCATCTGTAATAGAAATAACATTTGTCGGAATATAAGCAGAAACATCACCAGCTTGTGTTTCAATGATTGGCAATGCAGTCATAGAACCAGCACCTAAATCATCATTTAATTTAGCAGCACGCTCTAGCAATCTTGAGTGAAGATAGAAAACATCACCTGGATACGCTTCACGTCCCGGAGGTCTTCTTAAGATAAGTGACATTTCACGATAAGCAATCGCGTGTTTTGTAAGATCATCATAAACGATTAAAGCATGTTTTCCATTATCTCTGAAAAACTCACCCATTGTTACACCAGCATATGGTGCAAGGAATTGAAGTGCAGATGATTCACTTGCAGCAGCGTTTACTATGATAGTATAATCCATAGCACCGTGCTCTTCAAGTTTTTTAACAACTTGTGCAACAGTAGACTGTTTTTGACCAATTGCTACATAAATACAAACAACATCCTGTCCTTTTTGATTGATAATCGCATCAATTGCAACAGTTGTTTTACCAGTTTGTCTATCACCGATAATAAGCTCTCTTTGTCCTCTACCGATTGGAACCAAAGCATCAATAGCTTTAATACCTGTCTGAAGTGGCTCATGTACAGATTTTCTTGCCATGATTCCAGGAGCTTTTTCTTCAACAAAACGCTCTTCTTTTGCATTTATAGCACCTTTACCGTCGATTGCTTCACCAAGTGGATTAACCACTCTTCCTATCATCTCATCACCAACAGGTACTTTAAGCAATCTACCAAGTCTTTTAACGCTTGAACCCTCTTTAATATCGCCACCTTTTCCAAGAACAACGATACCTACAACTGATTCTTCAAGGTTAAGAGCCATACCACGGTCACCACTCTCAAACTCTACCATTTCACCAGCCATAACATTGTTAAGACCGTAAACTCTGGCAATACCATCTGCAAACTGGATAACTTTACCCGTTTCTTCAATATCTACGTTTAATTCAAAATTTTCAATTCTTTCCTGAATTAACGAACTGATTTCATCAGCTTTAATTTTTGCACTCACTAACTTCTCCTTTATAATTTATATAGCACTTAAAATTGTCTGTTCAATTTGTTGCTTTAATCTATCCGTAGATAATCCAATCTCTACACCTAAACTATCAATCTCAACTTTCATACCGTTATAATCTGTTACTTTGTTTTCTAACTTGATTGTAGAATCAAATTTTTTAGATAAAACAGTTTCTATATCTTTTAGTTTATCTTTATTAACTTTCTTTTGGCTTATCAAAACACCATTAAAAGTATTGTTTTTCAGAGCTATACGATCTTTCAATTCTGATGCAATTGCTGGTATATGCTCTAATCTATCATTTAAAGAGAGTAATTTTATAAAATTGATAATTTTTTGATCTTTTGTATCAATTAAATTTGCAATGAACTCTGCTTTTTGATCTTTACTTACATCTGGTGATTGAATAATAGAAATAAATTTATTATTTTTAAATGCTTTGCTTATACTATCAAATCCTTCAGATAGTGTTATGATCTCTTTATCATCCATACTAGCCATCAAAGCTTTGACATATTTTTTTGCTATATCACTCATTTTAAGCTACCTTTTTTTTGATGATATTTAAAAAGTCATCATTACTAAGTTTGATTTTACCTTCAGCAAATAGTGTATCAATAACTTCTGATACAACTTCTTTACTCATCTTTTTCTCTTCTATTTGCATTCTTTCTTCAAAAGCTTTTTCTAAGTGAGATATCTCTGACTGAGCATCTTTAGCAATTTTTTCTTCTAAAAGAACAGCCTCTTTTTGTGCTAACTCTACTAACTCTTTTGCTTTTTCATCAGCCTCTTTTACACCACTTAAAGCATCTTCTTTAGCTTTCTTTGCAGAATTTAACTGCTCTTGTATATTAGTAAGCTGACTTGCTATTTGGTTAGTTCTTCCTTTGAAAAAGGCTTTTATCTTATCTGCAATCAAATAATACAATATCCCTGCAAATATTATAAAGTTGACACTCCTTGCCATAATATCTGTTCCTTCATGAGCTTCGCCCTCAGACGCAAACACTATAGCAGGTAACAAAAGTATAAATAAATATTTAAATTTCAACTGCACTCCTTTTATGATAGTTTTTTTAATTTTTCTTGAATACTTTTTTGATAAGCAGGTACATTAGCAGTGATACTTTTTTTCAACTCTTCTCTTTGGCTAAGTAGTTGCTTTGTAAATTCATCATATTTTTCTTCAATTGATGCTTTAGTACTTTCGATCAATGTTTCTGCTTTCTCTTTTGCCTGTGAGATTGCATCTTGACGGATTTCATGAGCTTTGGATTTAGCAGCTATGATTGTTTCATTTGCAGCTTTTTGTGCTTCCTCTACATCACTTCCCATCTGCTTTGCAGAATTCATATCGTTTTT
>JALSQA010000417.1 GCA_026985685.1 Campylobacterales bacterium
CTCCTCCACAAAAAAGTAACAAAGAGTTATTAGAAAAAATAGAACAATTAACATCAGATGTTATATCTTTACAAATGGAATTAGAAAAGAAAGAAGAGGATTTTAAACAAGAATTACAACAGCAAAAAGATCAATCTTTCCAAGAAGGTAAAGAAGAAGGTATGCAAAGTGCCCAAGAGCAGTTTACTGAAGATATAGAAAACTACAAAATGCAATATCTTAGATCTATCGAACAATTAGATGAACATAAACAACTCTACGATAAAGCATTAAAAGAGTTAGAGCATGAATTACTACAAGGTTCTTTTGTGCTTGCACAAAAAATTATTATAAAAGAAATTGATGAGTACTCATCACAAATTGCTACCAAAATTGCACAATCACTCTTAAAAACAATTAAAGAGGGTAGTGAAGTCACACTTAAAGTTAATCCAAGTGACTTTAAAGATATATCAAGCCATTTTAAAGACAATCGTATTAAAATTGAAGCAGATGAAGCCATTCAAAAAGGTGGTGTCATAATTCTAAGTGATAGCGGTAACATAGATGGAGATATTTTAACAAGATATAAACAGTCCCTTCAGTTATTGCAAAAAGAGAGTTAAATGGATATCAAAGACTACAGTATTGAACAACTAGAAGAACTATGTAAAAAAATTCGTCAAAAGATATTAGCAACTGTTAGTAAAAATGGAGGGCATCTTAGCTCTACATTAGGTTCTGTTGAACTTATTGTAGCAATGCATTATGTTTTTAATCCAGACAAAGACCCTTTTATATTTGATGTATCACATCAGGCATATGCCCATAAGCTCTTAACAAATCGTTGGGAACAATTTGATACATTGCGTACTTTTGGTGGTATCAGTGGGTACACAAAAGCTAGTGAATCACCATATGATTACTTTATAGCAGGACATAGTTCTACTTCAATCTCTTTAGCTGTGGGAGCTGCAAAGGCTATTAAATTAAAAAAAGAGTCACGTTTACCAATTGCTTTTATCGGTGATGGTTCTATGACTGCTGGTATGGTTTATGAAGCTATGAATGAACTAGGTGATATCAAATTACCTGCTGTAATCATACTTAATGACAATGAAATGAGTATAGCAAAGCCAATAGGTGCTATCAGTAACTATCTATCACAAGTTATAGCTGGTAATTTTTATCAAAAGATTAAACAACAAACTAAACAGATACTTGAACATTTACCTGAAAGTGCAACTTACATAGCTAAACGTTTTGATGAGAGCATGAAGCTTATCACGCCAGGTATCTTGTTTGAAGAGTTGGGACTTGAGTATATAGGTCCTGTTAATGGACATGATTTAGAAGCTTTGATAGAAGCATATACTTTAGCACAAAAAGCTAATCGTCCTGTAATTATTCATGCTCAAACCACGAAAGGTAAGGGTTATGAAATAGCAGAGGGCTATTATGAGCATTGGCATGGGGTTGGAAAATTTGATATTGATACAGGTGAACCAATCAACAAAAACGGTGAAAAAAATGCCACCAAAATGTTTAGTGAAGCTTTACTCAAAATTGCAAAAAAAGATGAAAAAGTAGTTGGTGTAACTGCTGCAATGCCAGGAGGCACAGGAATCAAGGATTTAATGGAAGTTTATCCCGAAAGATTCTGGGATGTTGCTATTGCTGAACAACACGCAGTTACTTCAATGTGTGCTATGGCAAAAGAAGGATTTAAACCTTTTATTGCTATTTATTCTACTTTTTTACAAAGAGCTTACGATCAAGTTATCCATGATGCTTCTATCATGGCCTTGCCTGTTGTATTTGCAATTGACCGAGCAGGTATTGTTGGAGAAGATGGTGAAACACATCAAGGGGCATTTGATATTTCATTTTTACGTGCTATTCCAAATATGACACTTTTTGCTCCTAGAGATGAATCTTCTATGCACTATGCGGTAGATTTCGCATATCACATGAAAACACCTTGTGCTTTAAGATATCCTAGAGGCTCTTTTAAGCAAATACCTTATCCTTCCAAGCCATTTGAACTAGCAAAGTCTGATCTATTAAAAGAGGCTGATAGTGATGTTTTGTTGATAGGATATGGTGCGGGAGTTGGCAGAGCTTATGAAACTATGCAATTTTTAGATAAAGAAGTGGCACTATTAGATCTTGTATTTGTAAAACCACTTGATGAAGATCTTTTAAAATCTCTTGCACAAAAATATCATACTTGGTATATTTTTAGTGATAGTGCTAAACAAGGTGGTGTTGGCAGTGCTTTATGTGAATTTTTAGCAAAACATCATATTAAAGATATAACATTAACAAGTTTTGAGTATGATGATCATTTTATAACCCATGGAAATACAAAACTTGTAGAAGAATCACTTGGTCTTTTACCAGAACAACTAGCAAAAAAAATAATATCTGGTGTCCCCGACAGGATTTGAACCTGAGACCTTCGGATTAGGAATCCGATGCTCTATCCAGCTGAGCTACGAGGACAAATGGGGGAGGCAGTTATACTAGTTCCCAAGCTGGAGCTTGGGAACTAGTTTACAAGTTTGGATTTTATATTTATCCGTTTCTTTTCTTGATAATCTCTTCAGCAACATTTTTAGGTACTTCTGCATAGTGATCAAATTCCATAGAATAAGTCGCACGACCTTGTGTTGAACTTCTAAGATCTGTAGAGTAACCAAACATTTCTGATAGTGGTACAAAAGCATTAACAATTTTGTTTCCGCTTCTATCATCCATACCTTCGATTTGCCCTCTTCTTCTGTTAAGATCACCGATAACATCACCCATATACTCTTCAGGTACTTCAACTTCAACTTTCATCATAGGTTCCATGATAACAGCACCAGCTTTTCTAGCACCTTCTTTGAAGCCCATAGAAGCAGCAAGTTTAAATGCCATTTCATTTGAATCCACATCATGGTAAGAACCATCATAAAGTGTAACTTTAACATCTTCAACAGGATAACCAGCTAATACACCACCTTGCATAGCCTCTTGAACACCTTTATCAACAGCAGGAATAAATTCTCTAGGAACTGCTCCACCTTTGATAGCATTTACAAATTCATAACCTTCGCCAGCTTCCATTGGCTCAATTTTCAAGTAAACATGACCAAATTGTCCACGACCACCTGATTGTTTAGCATACTTGTACTCTTGCTCAACACTTTGTCTAATTGTCTCACGATAAGCAACTTGCGGTTGACCAATTTCAGCTTCAACTTTAAACTCTCTCATCATACGATCAACAAGAATTTCAAGGTGCAACTCACCCATACCAGAGATAATTGTCTGTCCACTCTCTTCATCAGTATTTACTCTAAATGAAGGATCTTCTTGTGCAAGTTTTTGTAGAGCAATACCCATTTTTTCTTGGTCAGCTTTTGTTTTTGGCTCAACAGCAACTGAGATAACTGGTTCTGGAAAATCCATTCTTTCTAATACAACTTTATCTTCAGGATCACATAGTGTATCACCAGTTGTTGTATTTTTAAGACCAACAACAGCACCAATTTCACCAGCATAAATCTCTTTTACTTCTTCACGCTTAATCGCATGCATTTTCATGATACGACCAATTCTCTCTTTTTTATCTTTTGTAGAGTTGTGTACAAAACTACCAGCTTCTAAACTTCCTCTATAAACACGGATAAAAGTCAATTGCCCAACAAATGGATCAGTCATAATTTTAAATGCAAGTGCGGCAAATGGACCATCATCAGTTGAAGCAACAGTTACTTCTTCCTCTTCATTGTCCATCAAAGTACCTTTGATATCTGCAACTTCTGTAGGAGCAGGAAGATAATCAACAACTGCATCAAGAAGTGTTTGTACACCTTTGTTTTTAAACGCTGTACCACAAGTCATAGGAACAATATGCATACCAAGTGTTGCAGATTTGATACCTGCCATGATTTCAGCTTCTGTAAGCTCTTCACCTTCAAGAAATTTTTCCATAAGTTCATCATTACCATCTACTGAAGAAATCTCTTCAATCATTTTTTCACGATACTCTTCAGCTTTTTCTTGAAGATCCGCTGGAATATCTTCTACATGATAATTAGAACCCATTTCAGCATCTTGATCCCATACAATAGCTTTCATCTTAACAAGATCTATAACACCTTGAAATTGATCTTCTGCACCAATTGGTAATTGAATTGGTACTGGATTACCTTTTAAACGATCTTTTATTTGTCTTTCAACTTCATAAAAATCAGCACCTGTTCTATCCATTTTGTTTACAAATACGAGTGAAGGTACACCATATCTGTTTCTTTGTCTCCATACTGTCTCTGATTGAGGTTGTACACCACCAACAGCACAAAATACCGAAACAGCACCATCAAGTACACGCATAGAACGTTCAACTTCAATAGTAAAATCAACGTGGCCGGGAGTGTCAATAATATTTATCTGTTTACCTCTCCACTCACAAGTTGTCGCAGCAGAAGTAATCGTAATACCTCTTTCTTGCTCTTGTTCCATCCAGTCCATAGTAGCAGCACCATCATGAACTTCACCGATTTTATGTTCAACACCAGTATAAAAAAGGATTCTTTCTGTTGTTGTTGTTTTACCTGCATCAATATGTGCAGCGATACCTATATTTCTAACATCACTAAGTTTATGAGATCTTGCCATTTAGTATCCTTTGATTACCATCTATAGTGAGCAAATGCTTTATTTGCTTCAGCCATTTTGTAGGTGTCTTCTTTTTTCTTGTAAGAAGCTCCTCTTTCATTTGCAGCATCAATTAGTTCATTTGCCAATCTATCTTTCATAGTTCTTTCAGATCTTTTTCTTGTAAATCCTATAATCCATCTCAACGCTAACGATTGTTGTCTAACTGGTCTTACTTCTACTGGTACTTGATATGTAGCACCACCAATTCTTCTGCTTTTTACTTCCATAACTGGTTTGATATTTTCAACTGCTTTATAAAAAACATCGATACCTTTATCGTCTTCAACTTTTTTGTCGATTGTTTCGATTGCATCATAGAATATTTTTGCAGCAACACTTTTTTTACCATCTAACATGATTGAGTTTATAAATTTAGATACCAATTTTGAGTTATATATTGGATCTGGTAGTATTTCCCTTACGGGAGCTTTTCTTCTTCTCATAGTCTTCCTTCAATTTTTTTGTAAATTTACTCAAACTTTATCCACAAAGGTTTTTTGATAAAGCCTGGCCAATTTTAACAATTATTATAGTGTGTCCGACATGGTTTCATCGGATATTTTTGACATGAATATTCATGCAACTTTTGAAACTTGTTCTAAATTACTTAGGTCTTTTAGTTCCGTATTTACTTCTTGCAACTTTTCTATTTGCAACACCAGCAGTATCAAGTGCACCACGTACGATGTGATATTTTACACCTGGTAAATCTTTTACCCTACCACCACGTACTAATACAATCGAGTGTTCTTGAAGGTTGTGTCCTTCACCACCGATATAACTGATCACTTCAAATCCACTTGTCAATCTAACTTTTGCTACTTTTCTAAGTGCTGAGTTAGGTTTTTTTGGAGTTGTAGTATAAACTCTTGTACATACGCCTCTTCTTTGAGGACATTTGTCAAGTGCCGGTGATTTTGATTTTTTAATCACCTTTTTTCTCTCTTTACGAATCAACTGATTTATAGTTGGCACATTCTTTCCTTTTTAAAATTTCCTTATAAACAAATCCTGGGTTTACAAAGGTGTGCAATAATATAGAAAAATAGTTTATAAAACGCTTAATTTGGGGAGTTTTTTATTGAAGGTACAATTTGCATGAACATATGTCCACACAAATTGTAAAAAGTTTTTAAAC
This sequence comes from Campylobacterales bacterium, assembly GCA_026985685.1. Classification (GTDB taxonomy): domain Bacteria; phylum Campylobacterota; class Campylobacteria; order Campylobacterales; family QNZT01; genus QNZT01. Next base: position 5,828 of record JALSQA010000417.1, read on the forward strand.
TTCGTTGTATTTTAGTTTTACTTTTTGATCTTTGTACATACCAGTTCCTACTGGAATCATACGACCAAGGATGACATTTTCTTTCAAATCTTCAAGATAATCAGTTTTACCTGCGATACTAGCTTCTGTAAGAACTTTTGTTGTTTCCTGGAATGAAGCAGCAGAGATAATACTATCTGCATTGATAGCTGCTCTTGTTACACCTAAAAGTGTAGGTTCAGCGATAGCTGGTTCTCCTCCGATTTTTACAATTCGCTCGTTCTCTTCTCTAAGTTTTCTACGACTGATAAGATCACCTGTGATGAAATGAGTATCTCCACTATCAACAATTTTCACTTGTCTTAACATTTGAGACACAATTACTTCGATATGTTTATCACTAATCGCAACACCTTGGCTACGATAAACTTGCTGAATTTCACTAATCAAGTAAAAGTGTAATGCTTTTTCACCCATGATTCTAAGAATATCATGACTTGATACTTGCCCATCAGTAAGTTTTTCACCAACTTGAACAAACTCACCTGCGTGTACAAGAATTTGTCTGTTTTTATCAACAAGGTACTCTTTAATGTTTCCATCTTCTGTATCTACAATAATACGTTCTTTCGCACGAAGTGGTTTACCAAATCTAACTGTACCTGCTACTTCTGCAATAACAGCTGGACTTTTTGGTTTTCTTGCTTCAAAAAGTTCACTGACCCTTGGAAGACCACCGGTAATATCTTTTGATTTTGCTGCTGCTTTTGGAACTTTTGCAAGTTCGTCTGCCTGTTTTACTTCAGCACCATTTTCTACTAAAATAGATGTTTTTGGTTCTAGTGTATATTTTTTAAGTTCACCGCTGTTTGTTGCCAAAATAATTGCAGGTTTATAGCCTGATGGGATATATTCATTTATCACCAATCTTGTTTGACCCAATTCATCTAGCTGTTCTGTTGCTGTTTGTCCTGGTTCAATATCTTCAAAAGTAACTACACCATCTTCTTCTGCGATAATTGGTGTTGAATATGGATCCCACTCAGCAATAATAACTTGTTCATCACTTTGTGGTTTTGCAATGATATCCGTACTTTGAATTTTTTCATTATCATTAAATTCTACAATTGAATTTCTTGGTATATAGTGTCTTACAGCTTCTCTACCCTCTTCATCAGCGATGATAGCAAATAGTCCTTTTTCTGTAACAACATGACCTTTTTCAATATTTGGAAATCTTTCCAAATAATCACTTGTTAATTGGAAATACTTAACAGTACCTTCTGCTTTTGCTTTGATTTTTTGTACAACAGGTGCACCATTTTCTATTTTTACAATACTACCAAATTGAATACGATTTGGAATATTCCAGCCTTCCTGGATTACTTCAACAATACTTTCACCTTCTTGTACTTCTTTACCACCTTCATATGGAAGATAAAATTTTCCCTCCATTTTACCACTGATACCAGCAAGTTCATTAGGCTTGGCAACATCATTTTTACGAAGAACAAATTTTGCAGTCTCTTCTTTTCC
>JALSQA010000418.1 GCA_026985685.1 Campylobacterales bacterium
GAGACACTCTCTAGTATCGCAGGTAAATATAAAGATATCACTTACCAAGACATAGCCAAAGCCAATGGTATACATAACCCAAACAACATCTATGTAGGACAACGCATCACCATCCCCAATCAACCCGCCTCATCTCCCACACATCCAAAAACAGATCCAAGTTTCAAGCCTGTGGATGATAGTACTAGTATTGGTGGGAGTAAGGGGAGTGGGTGCGGGGAGTGCAAGATTACTGTAGAGCTACTTAATAATTTGGTAGGTAATTCAGGTAAGTGGTTTACGGGAAAAGGCGGGAAAAGTAAAACATATAGAGCTGAATATTCAACATATACACAGGTACATGGTTTTGATAAAAAAGAGTTTATTAAAATATTAAAAAGAAAAATGAAAAAATATACTATTGATAAAAGTTGTTATCATGTAGCACATTTTTTGTCTCAAATTATTCATGAATCAGCACATTTTGATACAACATTAGAATATGGGTCTGGACACAATTATGAACCTGGTGTTCATAAAGATGCAATTAAAAATGGAAATACACACAAGGGTGATGGTAAAAAATATAGAGGTCGAGGATTGATACAATTGACATGGAAAAATAATTATAGAGACTATGGAAGAAGTCGTGGAATTGACTTTATACATAATCCGCATGCAATTGGCAACAACATGGAAAATGCTATTGATGCCTCATGTTGGTATTGGCGTCATCATGGGGCTATTCATAAAAAATATGGTGCAAAAGGGGATATAAATATATTGATTGACCATGAAAAACACAATGTAAAATTGGTTACTTTGGCAGTAAATGGTGGTCACAACGGATTAGTAGAACGTCAAAGAATCTTCAAAAAATTACTTACAAAATGGAAATTAAAATGATTTTGAAAGTTATTTTATTTTTTATTCTAACAATCTTTATGTATTCTTCAGCACTTACAATTAATTGTAAAAATAACAATATCACAAAAATAAATAAAAATATTTATGATGAATCAAATGGGGAATATTGCAAGATAGTAAACTTTAAAAAAGAAAAATTGTTGTTTTTGTATACAAAAGGTATGGTAAACAATTGTGGTATATTATTAAATAAGAATAAAGATAATATATATAATAAATATTTTTTATCCGATGAAATTTGCAATATACAAATTATAAAGAATATGATAATAAGTACATATAGAGATCAAGGAAAGTGGTATTATCGTATTTTATTTGAGGATAATAAGAAAAAGATTTATAGGGTTGATAAGCTTACCCCAAAAACCCTCACCCAATACAACAACATCGCCTACTACCTCCAAAAAGCAGGAGCCAATGAGGAGGCTGTATATCTTTTAGAAAAGATTATAAAGAAGTTTCCAAAAAGAACCGTAGCCTACATCAACCTAGGGGATGCCTACCGGGCTTTAGGAGAAAAAGACAAAGCACGCAAAGCTTACACTACTTACATAGAACAGATGTGTGCTAAAGGGTTACAGAAGAAGATACCCAAAAAGGTGCTTGAGAGGGTAGAGAGTAAAAAATGAGTTGTAATCTATTTGCTGCTTCAAAAAGAAAAGGCATTCAACCTGTAGTTTATGGAGCTATAAGTACCATTCAACCCCCTAGCATCAAATCCATCACTCATGTCATCAGAAAAGGAGAGACACTCTCTAGTATCGCAGGTAAATATAAAGATGTCAGTTACCAAGAGATAGCCAAAGCCAATGGCATACATAATTCAAACAACATCTATGTAGGACAACGCATCACCATCCCCAATCAACCCAAAGCCCCAACACCACCACCAGTCCAACCAACACATACACCTTTGGCTGATAGTACTAGTATTGGTGGGAGTAAGGGGAGTGGGTGTGAATGCAATATTGATATAGAGTATTTTTTTCAAAACTGTAAGTTTTCAGGAAAAAGAAAAGAATCTATTAAAAAAATTTTACAGTCAATACAAGAATATTATAATAACAAGAATAAAAAATGCAACCTCAAACAAATTGCCTACATGCTTGCTACCACAAAACATGAAACAGCTAAAACCTTTAAGCCTATAACGGAATATGGCGGAAGAAAATATTTCAATAGATATGATCCTGTTTTAGCAAATACGGCTTCAAGAAGAGCAAAAGCAAGAAAAATGGAAAATACTCAAAAAGACGACGGTTATAAATATAGAGGCAGAGGATTTGTCCAATTAACTTGGAAAAAGAATTATAGAAAAGCTGGTAACTTCTTAGGCATTGATCTCGTGAACCATCCTGAGCTTGCTCTTGACCAAAAGAATGCTGCTAAGATAATGATATATGGTATGGAAAAAGGTATATTTACAGGAAAGAAGCTATCAGATTATATAAACTCCTCAAAAACAGATTATTACAATGCAAGAAAAATTATCAATGGACACGACAAGGCTTCTACCATTGAGGTATATGCAAAAAACTTTGAAAAATGTTTAAGGCTAAAAAAATGAAAAAAATAATTTTATTTTTATTTTTCCTTATTTCTTTCTCTCAATCCAAGCTACTAGTTACAAAAAATGGAATTATGAATGAGAATACAAAGAAAATTCTAGATACTTATATAAATACCGTTCCTATGACTTATTCTTTTTTTATTGTTAAACACGGTAGATACAAAGGTATATATAAAGAAGTGCATTTAGCGTCAACCCATGTTCAATGCTATGCTCCCCTATTTAAAACTAAGAATAATTTTAAAATTTATAATGTTTATTGCTTTGACAGAGAATTTTATAATGAAAGGAGAAATTCGAAACCAATATTTTATATATATAATCTTCAAGGTTTAGATTTAAAAAAATTTACCTTTGAAGGAATAGATAATTATCACTCTTCCTATGCTAAAGTCAAAAATAATAATCTCATTTTTAACAATATAAAAATATGGTTTCCAAAAGAGCAAAGAGCTTTGGATGGAAATATTGTCTGCTCTATCCCTGGAAATAGTTTTTTTGATTCTAATTTTGATTATCTTAAATGCGCTATAAACGACCTACATAAAATGATAGATGACTTCAAAGTGAATACTATATCTATTTATCAATATTACGATATCGAACTATTAAATAATACGACAAAACACATCCCCTTAACCCCCAAAACCCTAACCAAGTACAACAACATAGCCTACTACCTCCAACAAGCAGGAGCTAATGAGGAGGCTATATATCTATTGGAAAAGATTATAAAAAAGTTTCCAAACAGAATAGTAGCCTACATCAACCTAGGGGATGCCTACCGGGCTTTAGGAGAAAAAGACAAAGCACGCAAAGCTTACAGCACCTATATAGAGCAGATGTGTGCCAAGGGGTTACAGAAGAAGATACCTAAAAAGGTGCTTAAGATGGTGAGAAATAAAAGATGAGCAAAACTAAAGATATAGGTAGTTTTCTTGTGATATTCATATTAAGCTCAAAATTTTAATATAACTGTAAACTAAAAGCAATATAATAAAGCTAAAAAAAGGATATAAAAGATGGCCAATCTCACTCCTTTACAAAAGATCAAACCCCGTATCACACTCCTTGGCGCAAAGAAAAACCCAAATACTTCAGATGGCACATACTCTATCTATAAATTAAATGGTGAAGAGCTCTTGGGAAAGCCATATCGTTATGAAGTGACAATAGTAAGTCCAGTAGCACTTCTTGTAGAAGAGATAGTAGATACTGATGTAAAAATACTCCTACAGGATGAAAAAGATCCAGCTAAAAAAAGAGAGATATTTGGTAAGATATATAGTGCAGTCTCTACTGATAGAGTAGCAGATAAGTATCTATACACATTAACAGTAGTATCTCCTCTATATTACTTGGGACTCAACCAAAGATATGAAATCTTCCAAGAGAAGAGTGCTTATGAGATCATACAAACAATACTTGGACGATATAGAGCACTTTTAAATATTAATTTCTCTTCAAATATTCCCTCAAACTATTTTATCAAGAGAGAGTATACAACCCAATACAAACAAAGCGATCTAGAATTTATACAAATGCTCTGTGAACAAGAGGGGGTAACGCTTTGGACACAAAGTGATCTTTGCAACCCTTATAAGATCAGACTAACCCATATCAATGAGACTTACCACAAACTAGATGCAGAACTAGTATGCAGTTACACCACCTCAAAAAGATTCTCTCCTACACACACTATAGAGGATTATTATGACTTTGAAAGACCATCACTTGAGTATAAAGACGAAACAGGCAAAAAGCCACTCTCTCAAACCCTTGCGGATAACACCCACTCTGCACAGCTTAGACATGACTTGGAGTTTATGACCTATAGAGACAGGCTGGAAGTATCTAGAAAGAAAGATATAAAAAATGATATCAAACAAAGCAGCCTAAAAAACTACTCTGATACTGAACGCATAGAGGGAAGAAGTCAATCTCTTTATACGGTAGCCGGATATGGAGGTATGCTCTTTAATCGTAAGGCAGTAGAAAGAGTAGAGGCTATCTTTACCAAAGTGCATGTAAAAGGTCTTTTCCCTAATGCACTCGATGAGTATGTTCAAGATGCCAAAGAGATACAGCAATATGAGTTTGAGTCAACATTTGAAGCTACACCTAAAGATACTATATACATCCCACCATACAATATCACCAAACCCCTCATCCCCTCATCTGTGACAGCTATTGTCTCAAAAGGCAGTCACAACACAGAATCAACTCCTAATACCATTGATGTAGACGAATTGGGACGAATAAGAGTAATATTTCACTTTGATCCAAACTACCCTACCAGCTGCTATATCCGCTTTGCAAACTTTAGTGCAGGTGATGGATGGGGTAGTCAATTTATACCAAGAGTAAATACAGAAGTAATAGTAAACTTCCTCAATGGAGACCCAGACAGACCAATAGCAATAGGAAGCCTCTATAACGGAAACAATAAAATACCAAAAGATCTCCCTGCCAACAAAACACAAAGTTATATAAAGACTCAATCTATGCCGGGAGGCAAAGATAACTTTAACTTACTGCTCTTTGAAGACAAAGGTGGAAAAGAACTTGTGCATATGCAAGCAGAAAAAGATCATCTCTTGCATGTAAAGCATGACTCTACTAACAACATTGACCATGATGAGACAAGTACCATAGGACATAATCGCACAGAAAAAGTGGGTAATGATGAAAAGATAGATATAGGACACAATAGAAAAGAGTCCGTAGGTAAAAATGAATCTGTAAAAATAGCTAAAAACCAATCTCTAAAAGTAGGCAACAACCAACATGAAAAAGTAGGTATGTTTAAAACAGAGACTATCGGTATGGCAAAGGCACTAAGTATAGGGCTTGGCTATCAGGTATCTGTGGGTGCTACCAAGAATGAGACGGTAGGCATAAGCTCATCCCAAGAGATAGGTGTAAGCAAATATACAACAGTTGGCAAAAGTTATGGTATCAAAGCCGGGGAGAGGTATGAGCTTAAAGTTGGAAGTGATGCTATAACATTGCAAGAAGATGGAACTATCGTAATCAGGGGCAAAAACATAACATTTGATGGAAGTAAACATATAGAAATCAATGGCATGAGAGTGGATATAGACAAAGGGGGCAAGGCTGCTCCTTGCAAGAAATGTCCTCTTAGCGGTAAACCTGTCAATCCTATTTTGGGAATTAAGATACTTGATGAGGAGCCAGATGTCTATATAGATGCCAATATGCCGTTTGTGTGGAGTAGAAGCTATGCTTCTGATGTAGAGTATGATGGCTTGTTTGGTCAAGGTTGGGGCGTTGAGTTTGTATATAGATTGGAGGTAGGAGAAGATAAGATAAGATTATATAATTCGTTTGGCAAGGAGTCTTTGTTTGATGTGATAGAGGTGGGCGAGAAATCATCAATACCAAAAGACAAGAGTATCTTGGAGCGTATCTCTGAGAATAGATACCTATACCATAACGCTGGGATAAGACATTACTTTGAAGCATCCAAAAATGGGTATAGAGTATCTGTGAGCAAAGATGAAAATGACAATGCAATAAAATATCTCTACAAGAGTGATAAAATCTTACCTGATTTTATAGTTTTAGACAATCTAAGAGTGATCTATGTGTCATACAAAAACAATAGAGTATCTAGTATAGCGGAGATTGTCTATAGTGATAATAAAAATCCAAATATGCTACTAGAGAATAACGGTGTTATTTTTCATTTTACTTTTGTAAAAGAGGATCAAAGACGCAGAATAGGAAACATATCCATCATAGAGCCAAATAGCCTGGATGCCATATCCAAAGAGCTTGGTATACACGAAATAGACCCTTTCAAAGTAGACAAGCTAGTGAGCTACCAATACTCTAAAGATAACGATCTAATAAGAGTATATGATAAAACCAATACCATAAAAAGAGAGTTTGCCTACAATAACCATATCCTAACCAAGCACGCAATACCTGATGGACTAGAGAGCTTTTATGAGTATGACAGCTATACTCCCAAAGGAAAAGTTATCCGCAATTGGACCAATACATCTCAAGAGTGGCACTTTGAGTATGAGGAGAATAGAACTATCGTAACAGATGCTTTGGGTAGAGAGAATATATATGAGTTTGATGAAGATAATTATTTCATCTCAAAGAGTGATCCTTTGCACAATAAATTGCAGATGGAATATAACGATAATGGCAATATAATCTCTATCAAAGAGCCATCAGGCAAAGAGATAAAATACAAATATCAAGAAAACGGTCAACTCATCTCAAAAACAGAGGGCAAACAGAGAATAGAGTATCAATACGATAATCATACAGGCAAACCAAACGCAATAAAAACTGCAATGGGGACGATCGGTTATATCTATGACAATAGAGGCAACCTAACAAAAGAGATACTTCCTAGCGGAGCATCTATAAGATACTATAGAGATATATATGGCAATCCTACCAAGATAGTAGATGCTTTGGGTAATGAAAATATAATGGAGTATAACGCTAGCGGTAATCTACTCAGGCATATAGATGCTTTGGGTAGAGAAACAAGGCTATCTTATGACTCTTCTGAGAATCTGATAAGCCTAAGAGATATATATGGCGATACTACACAATATAGCTACAACAAAAACAATCAACTAACCCAAATCAAATATCCAGATAACACCACAGAGCATTTTAGCTACTCTCCTCAAGGCAAACTGATAAGTCATACAGATACACTAGGAGCAGAAACTCACTATAAAACAGACAAAGCAGACAATCTAATAGAGATAGTAGATCCCAAAGGTTCTAAAAGCCACTTTAGTTATGATGTAGAGGGTAGATTGATATTGCAAGTTGATCCCAATAACAATAAAAGAGCTTATAGCTAT
>JALSQA010000419.1 GCA_026985685.1 Campylobacterales bacterium
TGTCAAGATGATAGATAATGAACTTATCTCAACCAAAATCGCTAAGCAAGTTTTTGAACAGATGTGCAAAAGCGGAGAAAATCCAAAAAGCATCGTCGAGACAAAAGGACTCGTCCAAATCAGCGACCCATCCCAAATCCTGCCTATCATCGATGAAGTCATCGCCAAAAATCCAGAAAATCTGGAAAAATACAAAGCAGGAAACAACAAACTCATGGGCTTTTTCGTCGGACAAGTCCTCAAAGCCACAGGTGGCAAAGCCAATCCAAAAGTGGTCAATGAACTCGTCAAAGAGAGATTAGGATAGATAATTTATGAAGCAGATTATACTGGCACTTATCGTGATAACAAATCTTTGCCTTGCCTCTACATGGGAGCGTATTAGCATAGGAGGTGAAGATCTTTTGGTCTTGAATGAAGCCTATGATTTATACGATAGCAAAGGTGTATCTGCAAGATTTTATCATGAAGATGAAAAAGAGGATTTACACCACCTTTTAACACTTGTATTAGAAGATAAGACAGGTGGATGTCTGGGCAAAAGCATCCAAAAAGGCACCTTTAAGATCAAAGAAAACAAACTTATACTCTATCATCTATGGGACAGATCACCATCGCAAAAAGATGCACCCTTTGGAGCTAGTATAGAAGTATATGAGATGAAAAAAGGTGTATTAAAACGCCTCTTTAATAAAATATACATAGAATCACACATCTTAAAAAAAGATGATAAAAGTGGTATGAAATATCTCTTTACCCAACCACAAACCCCAGCCCAGGAAGAGAAGTTAAAAACCTACAAAAAAGAGATAGAAAAACAATACAAAGGAGAGTTCGTTCCAAAAGAACCCCTCCTCTCACAAGTGCAAAAAGCACTACAACCTAAAAAACACTCTGTGTGGAAAGAGTATTATAAGTAATTTATTGGCTAACTTTTAAAATATATTTTGCTACCTCATTTGGTTTATCTATCTGAACATAATGTGAAGCATTTTCAATCAAATGTAACGAAGAGTTTGGAAATAGTGTATGAAACTCTTTTGCAACACCACTATTTAGGTAAGGATCCTGTGCTCCAAATACAATTAGCACAGGTTTTGAAAAACTACCTAGCCTTTTTTTAGCCAAAGGGATTCTATCTTGTGTTTCTTTAACCAGAACATCATTTAATCCAAAAAATGCTGATTTGATACCTAAAGCTTGATGGGCAAATATTTTGGTATATTTATCTCTCATGATTGGATCAATCATAAATTTATTAATCTGATCTACCATACCAGATTGCCATATGTTATCTGAAATTTTTGCAAAAGCAATAGTCATGTCACGCTTGATACTAGGTGTTGAAAAAAGTTTAATGGCTTCAGGTGGAACTAATGTTTTCATCGGATAATAGTAAGTATTTAATAACACAAGTGTATGTACAGTATTTGGATGTGCTATCGCCCAGTCAATACCCGCAGGACCTGAAGCATCGTGTGTGACAATGACTATATCCACGTGCCAAACCAGAACTCATAAATCTAAGCTCTTTACATACATCACCGATTGGATGGATGATGTCACCTTTTTTAAAATATTCTATTTTTAACTTGGACTTTATGATA
>JALSQA010000420.1 GCA_026985685.1 Campylobacterales bacterium
CTTGGTGAGGTTTTTGACGCTTATGGCGATGTTATTTTGCAACATACCCTCCTGTTTTTGGTGAACCTATAAATTCTATCATATCTTTTTCTTTAAGTTCTTTGATATATCTTTCTACTGTCCTTTTAGCAATATTTAAGGATTTTGATATAATTGGTGCTTTTGAATAGGGGTTGTTTTTAATAAAATTATACACATCATTTACTCCGCCATTTACTCCGCCAACTTCTTTTTTAAAAAAAGTTATCTGCATTGCATTTGCTATCTCTTTGAATTCATAGCTTACATGAGGATAGTTTTTTAGCTCTTCCTCTATACGGATAAAACCACTACCATATTTCTCTATATTTCCCGTCAGATAAAAAGCTTCTGCTATAAGTTTGTTTCTCAGACTTGATTGGTAATTTTTACTTTTTAGCTTTTCAAGTGTGATATCGCCATACAATGTTGAGTGTTGAGTGTTGAGTGTTGAATTATATTTTCCTATATCTAAACCAACAACTCGTTTACTATCATCAACACCAATTAAGATCACCCCTCCTTTAGTATTTGCAAATGCCACAACCGTTTCAATGGCATCGCTTTTAAACGAACTCTTAAACTCCACCGTTTCATTTTCACCATGAAGTATCAACTCTTTAACATCCATCACAACACATCCGCGAAGTGTGGTTTTAGTTTTTTGAAGGTGCTAAATCCCAAAGCCAATACCAAAAGAGTTACCACCCAAAAGTAAATCGTCATAGTAGGTTTTTCCCAAAACCATACATGATGAATCATGCTATCTCTATAACCTTCTATGATGTAGTAAAGGGGGTTTATCTTAAAGAGCCAGTGGTATTTTGCAGGGAACATTCCCACAGACCAAAATATCGGAGTAGCCCAGAAGGCTATCTGCAATACCATCGCCACCAGCTGTCCCATGTCTCTGAAAAATATTACGATGGATGAAGTGATGTAGGAAATCCCTAGTATAAAAACTATCATAGCAAATAGGTAGTAAAAAAGCTGTAACCAATAGATACTAAACCCATATCCATATACCATGAAAAGTCCATACATGAAGAAGATGAAAAAGATATGCACGATGAGAGCTGAGAGGATTTTGATTACTGGCAAAAATGCCACTTTAAAAACAATCTTTTTAACTAAATAACTATTTTCTAAAACAGCATTTGTAGCATTTGAAATGGCATCGGCAAAGAAAAACCATGGAAACATTCCAGCGATGAGCCATAGTATAAAAGGGACATTTTCTACTGGTTTTGATTTGAAACCTACTTGAAAAACAAACCAAAATATAAATACAGTGATCAAAGGCTGTATAAACGCCCAAAGGATACCCAGATAAGATCCAAGGTATCGCTGGCGAAAGTCATTTTTCACCAGCGATTTAAAAATAGAGCGATTTTGTATGATATCTTTTATAAAAAGACGAATATCTTGAAATAATTTCAATCTATGACCTTGTAGTGTAATAAAATTATATTACCATTAATCTGCTAATATTAAGCATATATGGGGTATTAACGCCTAAGTATACTACGATATATAACTAGTAAGACATTGATAACAATAGCACGAATAGCA
>JALSQA010000421.1 GCA_026985685.1 Campylobacterales bacterium
GAACTTAATTGTCTCTTTGGTATAAAATCCATTGTTGGCATTTTCTATACAGCTATCAAGCCCTAAAATAACATAGCCATTTTTTTCAAGCATCCAATCTTTATTGTTTACTTTTAAACCTCGTCCATCAACAAACATCTTTTTAAATTCATCCAACCCAATACTATCTCCTTTAGGTTTTGGTGAAGATTCTTTATTTCCTCTGACACTATAGTAAGGACAATGCAATTTATCAACGATAGTTTTAAATGTCACAGCATCTTTATCACCTGGTACATTGTTATTAAAATTATCTCCTCCAAAAAGTACAAAATCAAGATCTTTATAATTTTTGTTGATAAAGGCAACCATGATTTTCATAGCTTCAACGCTATCTTCATCTTGCAAATCCATATGCGAATCTGTCACATGAATAAACTTTAAACTTTTTGTTTTTTTAGTAGAATCAGCTCCAAGAACTAATGGTGCAGCACTTAAAGAGAGTGCTCCTTTGATAAAACCTCTTCGTGTTATTTCTGGCATAATTTTCTCCTCAATAAATTTTCTTCAATGGTATTACACTTGCTTTGGTATTATATCCTTTTTTTTGGATATATGCTCTCATCTTTTCTACTCGTTGGTGAAAATCAGGATGGGACGCTAGAAAATATTTCCAACTATCACCCTTATCCATACGAGCGAACAGTGTTGTTGCATCTTTGACATTTCCATAAGCACAGGACATGACATCCAATCCAAATAAATCAGCTGCAAGTTCTTGTGACTGGGAGTATTTTGCATCACTGACTTTAAGTGTGGCACTAAAAGCACTTCCATAATTATCAGCTATCAACATCGAAAGCACTCCAAGAATCAAGGATTTTCCAAGTCCTTTTAGATGGTCTTTGTGTTTGAAATGTCCTAATTCATGTCCTATCACACTGGCTAATTCGTTTTCATTTTTAATTCTTTCGATCATTCCTTTTGTGACCATGATTTTCCCACCAGGTAAAGCAAAAGCATTAACTTCATCTTCATCTAAGAGGTATGTTCTGACGCTATATGGAAGTTTTGCACATTTGGCAAGTTTATCAGTTACTTCTTGCAAGTAAGGTATCTCTTTAGAATTGTTCATATCAAAGTCTACTTTCGCATACTGCATAAGTTTTTTTTCATGTTCAACACTTAAATGATCAACAGTATAATCAACTGCAAAAAGCAAAGATACATATACAACTGTGACAATAACAGCCAATGAAAACATCAATTTTACGGCACTTAAGAGTATATTTTCTTTTGGGTTGTTCACACTTTCATCAGGAAGTTTTGGTGTATATTTCATCTGTAAATCGCCGTTCCGTATGCTAGTACTTCAACTGCTCCAATATTCTGTGTTGCATTTTTAGAGATAGAACTAGTTTCTATTCTGATATTTATAATCTCTGATGCATCACCTGCATCTTCTTTCATACGCAAAACTGCTTCTCTCCTCGCACGATCTATCAGAGTTTCATAAGTGGCAATATGTCCACCAAAAAAGTTCATCAAGGAAGCAACAAATTTTTTAAAATAATCAATTGAAATTACAACCGAACCATTTACAAGTTTTGT
>JALSQA010000422.1 GCA_026985685.1 Campylobacterales bacterium
TAATGCAAAACAAACTGAAGTATCTCAAGCTCTAAATACAGACAAAGAGACACTAGCTAAAATAGAAGAAGAAAAACAAAACATCCAACAAGCTAAAAAAACTCTTGAAGAAGAAAAAGCAGCTCTTGCAAAAGAGAAAGAGGCTTTACAAACAAAACTACAAGAGCAAGAAGCTAAAAGTAAAAAGATAAAAACAGCTATGGCAGCAGTTGCACTATTGGCAACGAAAGAAGCAGCTGCAAAAGATGAAGAAGCTAAAATTGCTCAAGAGAAAAAAGATCTCGAAGCATATAAAGCGAAACTAGAAGAAGATCAAAAAAATTGCAGTGCAAAAAAAGATGAGATTTCCAAAGCACAAGAAGCATTACAAAAAGATAAACAAGCATTAGAAGAGGAAAAAGCAAAACTTCAAGAAGCCCAAAAAGCACTTGAAGAAATGAAGACCACTCTCACTACTAAAGAAGAGAAAATCTCACAGGCACAAGCAAACATCAAACATATTCAAGGGATGATCAAAGAGCAAAAAGAAGCACTAACGGCAAAAGAAGAGTTGTTACATATATTTTCACTTGGCAAAGTGAAATTTCAATATAACAGTTCTGAATTGATACCACAGAGTAAAAAGCTACTAGACAATATCGCTTCAGTTATCAAAGAACATACAAATTTTCACTATGAAGTACAAGGGCATACTGATTCTCATGGTAAAGAAGATTACAATGTCAAACTAAGTCAGCAACGTGCTGATACAGTCAAAGCATATCTTATCTCACAAGGAGTAGATGAAGCACTTTTAACTGCAAAAGGATATGGTTCATCAATGCCTATAGCTGACAACAATACAAATGAAGGACGTTTACAAAATAGACGTGTTATCGTTAAAGTAGAAGAATAAAACCAAAACTAAGATAAGGCAAAATTACACTGCCTTATCTTACTTAAAACTTACTATAATAATTACTAATAAATATTTAAAAAAATCTCTATTTTAAGATTATTTTTAATAATAAACTATATACTAACTACTCAAAAATCTTATATCATTTTCTTACAAAATAGAATAAACTTCGGAGACAAATTTTGAAATATATAAAAAAAATAATTTTATCACTTATATTAAGTATGCATATGCTTTATGGATTTACAATCGATCCTTTTCCAAAGCATGCAACACTCACAGAGTATTTCAGTATCAACTGTTTACAAATGACACAAAGCCAACAAATGTTAAAAGCATATATCATGGTCGGACTAAACAGTACTTTTCAAAATCCAAAAAAGGACTTAGAACAAGCGATTATTGATTATGATAAACGTGCACATCAAGTAAGAGATTATTTTCAAACCTTACTCAAACAAAAAAATTCACCCCAGGCACAAAATGCTATAAAATCATTTGATGAAGCCATGAAGTTATGGAAACAAAACAAAACAATGCTCGAAAAAAAACCAGACATTAACCATGTACTTTTGTTAAAAGACAATTTTCAAAAGATGATCACAAAACTACTAGAAGGAACAAAGCCACTTGCTACGCCTGATTTGGAACTCATCTCATTAACAGGAAAACTATGCCGTAAACCTATAG
>JALSQA010000423.1 GCA_026985685.1 Campylobacterales bacterium
ATATAAAACTTGTTTTTAGCTTTAGTGGGCTTGTTGTTGCTAGCATGTTATACTCTTTTCCATTTATGCTTCAGCCCCTTCAAAGTGGTTTTACAACACTTGACAAACATATACTTGAAGCAAGTTACATAGCAGGAAAAAGTAAATTCCAAACAATATTAAAAATCGCCATACCAAATATCAAACCATCAATTTTAACTGCTATTATAGTAACTTTTGCCCATACCGTAGGTGAATTTGGTGTGGTTTTGATGGTAGGAGGTAGCATCCCCGGTGAAACAAAAGTAGCTAGTGTTGCTATTTATGAGATGGTTGAGATGATGGATTATAAAAGTGCACATATTTATAGTGCTATTATGGTTTTAATCAGCTTTTTGGTTTTGTTAAGTGTATATATTTTTAATAGGCACTATAGTAAAAAAATGGGACTTCAGGCACTATGATACATATCGATATATACAAAAAACTTCAAGGTGCTCATGGCAGTATGTCTTTAGATATTCATCTAAATATACAACAAGGTGATTTTTTGGCTATTGGGGGAGAGAGTGGCAGTGGTAAAACTACACTGCTGCGAATAATAGCAGGACTTGAAAAAGCACAAGGGAGTATAAAAGTAGAAAATAACATATGGCAAGATAATGCTACATTTCTTCCACCTCAAAAAAGAGAGATAGGTTTTGTATTTCAAGATTATGCCCTTTTCCCAAATCTGACTATCTTGGAAAATCTTCTTTTTGTTCAAAAAGATATCCAGTTAGCACAAAAACTACTAGAAATCACTAAACTTGACTCATTAAAAACAAGATTACCACACACTTTAAGCGGAGGTCAAAAACAGCGTGTTAGTTTATGCCGGGCTATGATGCGTCGTCCAAAAATTTTGCTAATGGATGAACCATTATCGGCTCTTGATCCTACAATGCGAACTACCCTTCAAAACGAAATACTAGCCTTACATAAAGCTTTTAATACTACTACAATCATGGTAAGTCATGATCCTAGTGAAATTTATAAATTGGCAAATAAAGTCATTATTTTAAATCACGGAAATATTATCAACAATGGTCTTCCTAAAGATGTACTACTAAAAACCAGCGGAAGTCAAAAATTTTCTTTTGAAGGAGAGCTTTTAGAAATTACTCAAATTGATCTTATTTATATTGCGATTATTGCAATAGGACAACAATTAGTAGAAATCGCAGTAAGTGAAGAAGAGATTAAAAATCTAAAGATAGGGGAAAAAGTCATAGTTAGTACAAAAGCATTTAACCCCGTGGTTAAAAAAGCATAGAAAATACAAACCCATCTATTATTCCATTTAATCAAACAATTTGAAGGATTATCGTTGGATAAGACAGAAATATTGGCAATACTCAATGACTGGAACTATTGGAATAGAGAATTACCAAAGACACATGCCAGACCACTTTATGGAGATAAGTTGGATCTTTGGATAAAGGCAGATGAAGTAGTCGCTATAAAAGGTATTAGAAGAAGTGGTAAATCAACACTCATGATTAATAGAATAAAACATCTACTTTCTATAGGTGTGGATGTCAAAAATATATTGTTTGTCAATTTAGA
>JALSQA010000424.1 GCA_026985685.1 Campylobacterales bacterium
TGGTGAAGTGATATTTAACGGTACACTATCCAAACTCAAAAAAGCAAAAACTTTAACAGCTGATTATCTGTATGGGCGAAAAAAGATAGAGTATTTTAAAGCAAGAAAACAAAAAGAGTGGCTTTTGATAAATAACGTAACACTAAACAATATCAAAAACCTTGATGTAAAAATTCCTTTGGCAAATCTCGTTGCGGTTACTGGTGTGAGTGGTAGTGGTAAGAGTTCTTTGATCTTACAGACACTATTGCCCGTGGCTAAAGAGTTGTTAAATCGAAGTAAAAAAGTCAAAAAAGTAGAAGGAGTTGAGTGTCTTGGGCTTGATAAATTGGATAAAGTGATCTATCTTGATCAAAGCCCGATAGGAAGAACTCCACGAAGTAACCCAGCGACATATACAGGTGTAATGGATGAGATAAGAACACTCTTTTCAAAAACAAAAGAGGCAGAGATACGAGGCTATAAGATAGGTAGGTTTAGTTTCAATGTCAAAGGTGGACGCTGTGAGAAGTGTCAGGGTGAGGGTGAGATCAAGATAGAGATGCACTTTTTGCCTGATGTGCAGGTAAAATGTGATGCCTGTGGTGGACAACGTTATAATGCTCAAACACTTGAAGTCCTTTACAAGGGCAAAAATATCTCTGAAGTGTTAAACATGAGTGTAGATGAAGCTATGGAGTTTTTCAAAGCTGTACCAAAGATAAACCAAAAACTACAAACCCTACAAGCCGTCGGACTTGGATATATCACTTTGGGACAAAATGCTACTACCTTAAGTGGTGGTGAGGCACAACGTATTAAACTCTCAAAAGAGCTTAGTAAAAATGATACAGGAAATACACTATATATCCTTGATGAACCTACAACAGGACTTCATTTTGCTGATGTAGATAGGTTGGTCAAAGTCCTTCAGCATCTCACCGATCTTGGAAATTCTGTATTGGTGATCGAGCATAATTTAGATGTCATAAAAAATGCGGATTATGTTATAGATATGGGACCTGAGGGTGGAAGTAAAGGTGGTCTTATCGTAGATGTCGGGACACCAAAAGAAATAGCACAAAATTACAAAAAAAGTGGTTCATATACTGGTAAATATCTGGCAAAAGAGTTAGGAATTGAAGAGTAAAAAAAGTTCTAAGTGATATAATTTACAAAAATATTAAGGAGAAAATCATGGCAGTAGCTGAAAATATTGGATGTGCAAATGAAGTTTGTATCAAAAGAGATATATGTAAGAGAAATGAGATAGCTAAAAATGGTACAGCTGTTGAGGTCAAAACGTTTGGTGGAACAAAAGAAAAAGGGTGTGGTAAATTTATACAAAAATAGTTATAAAATATAATTATTAATTATTTAAAGTCATAGCTTTGTCCATAAATATTTTCAAACTAAATTATATTTCATGAACTGAAGCACCATTTCCAGGGTCTTTTTAGTCCCCAAGCTCCAGCTTGGGAACTAGCAGAACTAGCAGGTAATTAGTATATTAGATTTTGCACCATAAATAATCCTTTTATATAAGTTTAATTTATAATATATCTTGTTATAATAAGCTTAGAAAGGATGGTCATGGATACTTAT
>JALSQA010000425.1 GCA_026985685.1 Campylobacterales bacterium
ACCCATTGGCTGTAATTTATCAATATAAACTATACGAAGTTCAAAAATATTTATCTTTAACAAGACATGTTTATTCGGCTCTTGTATTTGTAGGAAGTAAAGATTTTTATGATTCTTTGCCTCAAAAGTACAAAAGTTTACTATTTGAAGCTACTAAGGAGGCTTCTGAATACGAGAGATCTCTCAACAGAAAAAAGGCAAATTTCTTTCTTGAAGAACTCAAAAAGAAAGGTATGATTATAGATGAGCACCCTGACCTGTCTTCATTTAAAGAAAAAGTTAAACCACTAAGGGCGGAATTTAATGGTGTTGCCAAGAAATATTTGGATCAAATATTATCCAAATAATGGCAAAAATGATTGTTGAGTATCACAAAATTTGTGATACTATTAATATGATTGTGAGCTTTTTGGTTATAGCGTTACTTTTTTTACTTGCTGCATTATTAAGTGCAGCAGTATTTTATAGGTATGTACTTAATGATTCAATATATTGGTCTGCAGAGATAGCAAGATATCTTTTGGGATATATTGTTTTTTTGGGTTCGACATTGGCGCATAAAAATAAAAACCATATAAGCATTGATATTTTATTATCATATTTGTCTAAAAAATATGATAGGTATATCAACTATGCTATATCTATATTATTTCTTATATTTTGGTCAACAGTTTTATATGGTAGCTATAAACTCTTTCCACTTTTTATGTTGCAAACAACGGCTACACTAAATATTCCATATGCATATGCTTTTGCTGCTTTACCCATCTCAGCATTGATATGGATACTGTATGTCATAGAAGATATCATTACAGAAGCTTTAAAATGATTATTTTATTTATAGCTCTTTTTGCTTTGATACTTTTGTCTTTTCCTGTATTTTTATCTATAGGAACTGCAACAATGGGTGCATTTTTGAGTACACATCAGCCACTTTTTATGATCGCTCAAAAAATGTACGACGGTATTAATTCTTATGTTTTACTTGCAGTCCCTTTGTTTATGTTGGCAGGATCAATCATGGATCAAGGGGGTATTTCTAGGAGACTTGTAACACTATCAGAATCTTTAGTTGGTCATCTAAGAGGAGGTCTTGGAATTACCTCTATTTTATCTAGTATGCTATTTGCTGGAGTTTCTGGTTCTGCAGCTGCTGATACTGCTGCTGTTGGTTCAGTATTGATACCATCGATGACAAAAAAGGGATACAGCAACAACTTGGCAGCTTCTATTGTTGCCGCAGGAGGTTCAATCGGGGTAATTATTCCCCCTAGTATTCCAATGATCATATATGCTTTTATAGCCAATGTTTCAGTTGGTAAAATATTTATAGCAGGTATTTTGCCCGGAATATTAATTGGATTATCTCTTATGGTAGTTGTTTATTTTCTTTCCGAAGAGGAAAAGAATAGTAATAAATTTAATTTTAGAAATTTTGTAAAAGCTTTTAAAGAGTCTATATTTGCACTTGGAGTCCCAATAATTGTAGTAGGTGGTATACTGGGAGGTGTTTTTACTGCTACGGAATCGGCAGCAGTCGCAGTAATATACGCTTTAATAGTAAGTGCATTTTTTTATAAAG
>JALSQA010000426.1 GCA_026985685.1 Campylobacterales bacterium
TTCCATTTTTCAGTAAATGCAAGTGGTGTATCTAAAAATTGTCTACCGATTTTAAATGTAGTATTTGAAAGGATAGTATTACATGGGCTGTATGTAACATATGCTTGAGATGCCCAACTTTGTGTATCTAATATACCTCTACCAATACCTGCACCCATTCTTGTGTTCGAAACTAGGTTATTTTCAAGACCTAAAGTATCAGCCACATTATACTCAAAACCATATCCCCAGCAACTGTCAAGTTTACCAGTTACACCAGCAGTTACCATAGCTTGTCCTGATGCAGATTTTTTATCGAACATATCGTTGCCATTAAAATCTGTTGCTTCATAATATAATTTCGCTTGTGCATAAGGTTTTACTGTTACACTACTAAGATCCATCGCCATCACACTACTTGAAAATCCAACTACTGCCAACGCAGCCATACTAAGTTTTGTAAACTTCATTTCAACTCCTTGATTAATTATAAGAATTTACAAGAAGAATTATAACATACTTTTCTTAAAAATTTTTAAATATTGTTTACCAACCGTTTACTTTTCAAATGCCAATTTAAATAATTTAATTAATACTTATTAAAGGTATAACTTTATTTTATATTTAAATATTTTTTTTACTACCTATATTATATATAAACGCTTTTTTTTAGATTTTATTTGGGATATTTTTATGTAAACTATCTTTATTTTATTAAGATAAACAGATATTTTTGAAAAAAATTTTATGAGTTAAAATAATTGTAATTGTCCAAAAAGTTACATATTGCTCTATATTTAGCAAAATTTATATTCAAAATCATAGATAAAAATAGATTTTTTGGACTAGATTTAACTAATCCAAAAAAATATAAAGAAACTTTATGTGCAAAATTATGACTCTAACTCTTTTTCTTTTTCGATTAAGGCTTTAACACCATTTGCCATATCTTGAACACACTCTACTTCGCTAACACCTAATCTTCTTCTATTGCTAATATCATAAACACTACCTTCACTTTGGGAATGTTCACCATGAATACCTCTTATTTGCAAATGATGCTCATCTGTAATAGCTTTAAATGTTTTCATGTCTTTAGCTAAATTTGGAAGCTTGATATGGACACTCGCACGCATTGCTGTACCTAAATTTGTAGGACAACTTGTAATATATCCTAAATGTAAATTGTATGAAAACTTCACTTTCTTTTCTATTTCACTGATAGCTTTGGTTAATCTAGTAAAAACTTCTTTGATATCCCCACCCATTTGCATAGATATGATGCGTAGTTGATCTTCTTCATTTATCCATACTAAAAATGTTTTTTCATCATTGTGGTATATCCCTCTACCCTCAGGCCAATCACGATTTAAACCAGCTGCTTCCAAAAATCTATCACCTGCTTTAAATAAAAAATGATCCTCTATCAATTGTTTACTAACCTCTTCACTCATGCCTGATAAAGGATAATATGTTCCTGCCAATTTACCACTTAATCCTTCAAGAGCCTCTGAAACTTCTTTTTCAACAAGATTTCTCTGCTCTTTAGATATAGCAGGACCTAAAGGTAGATTTGCGACATTTCTTCCAACACGAATTC
>JALSQA010000427.1 GCA_026985685.1 Campylobacterales bacterium
CAGGATTGTTATGAATATAATTTATTTTATTTCTCATCATCTCTTCACCTTGTATAAGCTTTGGTTGAGATCCCTCTTGCCATAGCTGAAATTCCCTATCTATTTTGTGAGCTTTTTTATAAAATGAAAGTTGTTCCAAAATAGTTTTAACATTTTTACTTTTTAAATAATCGATAATCTCTCTTGCTGTAAAGCTTTTAAATCTAGCTATATCTTTTGCAATATCATCACTTTGTGCAATAAGGTGTAAATGATTTTCAAGTATAACATAAGCATATATTTTTAAGTTGTTATTTTTTTGTAGATATTTTAAACTATCAAAAACTATCTGTGTTGTTTCTATTCTTGTGAATATTGGTATCCAGTGTAAAATGGTGCAAGTAATAAAATGAGGATGAGATGGTTCGTATATTTTGTATCTGCTTCTGCCCATTATATGCTCCTATGCGTATGCATTCCCACGCAGAGCGTGGGAACGAGCAGTGGTGTTGTCCCTGTTATAATTTTACCTATTTCAAATAATTGTTTCTCCTCCCACTCCCCACTAAACTCTTTAAATCTTAATTTTGGCACTAATTTAGACATCGTTTAATCCTATTTTTATTATATTTATGATACAATACTTCCAAAGGTTCCTACTTGCTGATAAGACTCCAAGGGAGGCTTCTTCGGATAGGCGAGTGGGTCGATTTTTAATAATGATTAACATCTCTACCCTTTGTCATTATATCTTCATCTAAAATATAATCTTTTATTTTATCGTAATATTTAGTATCGTTTTTTTCATATCTTCTAAAAATTGCCCAACTTAAATAATCAACAATCTGCAAATTGACACTTGAGGCACTGCAATGGTGAAAAATATCATATCTTATATCTAACTCTTTAGTCCTGATATACTCTTGTATTCCTTGTTTGAGTGCTTTTACTTGTGATTTTTTATTTTTTTGCAGAGGTAATCTATCGGTTATAATAATGAAGTTTTTATCTATTTGCAATTTATCTAAAAGTTTCTGTATGGAGTATTTTAGATTTTCTATATAAAAGGTATCTTTATTGTCTCGTTTGTCTGGTAATACTTTTGGCTTTTCTAGTATGTATGAGTAGAGCTTTACCTTCTCTTTGTCAAAAGTAGAGATGATATTGAAAATTTCATCTCGTATATATTTATTATCATTAGTTGCATGAAAATACTCTATATCAAGTTTGTTATTTTGCAAAGGGTCTAAGTTTCTTTCTAAAAGTGAGTATCGATAGTTTGATATATACTCATGGAGATTAAAAGGTCTTTGTTTAACTAAAAAGCTAAACATATAGTGCTTTGTTCCATTTTGTGAAAAATCCATATCTCCAGCTTCATCAACGAAAATATAAACTGTTTTTGATATATCTTCAATCGTTATATTAGTATCTATTGAAAATTTTATGGATGTTATTTCAAAGTATTCATGAGGCAATCCATTAAAAAGCTTAATGAGCAAATTTTTGTCATCTTCTGATAGTGTATCTTCAAAAAAAAGGTAATTTTTTGGATGAACATAAAGATCTATTTCTCCAAGCCCACCATTGTATCC
>JALSQA010000428.1 GCA_026985685.1 Campylobacterales bacterium
AAAAGTAAAATTATATCTGCAAAAACCAGCAGTAAAAGAATACGGACATTACTCATATTTTCAAAAAGTTATCAATCATCTCATGACCATAATCACTCATGATAGATTCAGGATGAAACTGAATACCATAAATAGCATAATCTTCAATTTCCAATGCCATAATCTCTTTATCATCCTGGCTATAGGCTGTAGGTTTGATAATTTTTGGTAAATTTTCTTGATTTACCACAAGTGAATGGTATCTAGTTGCAGTAAATTCTGAAGGAAGATTTTTAAAAACTGCTGTATTTTCTTTCACCTCGATACGTGATGTTTTCCCATGCATCATATTTTTAGCTCGAATAATCTCCCCACCAAAACTTTGTGCAATACTCTGATGCCCAAGACAAATACCTAAAATCGGTTTTTTACCTTTGAAGTAATCAATAGCATCCAAACTAATCCCAGCTTCATTTGGGGTAGCAGGACCTGGTGATATGATGATTTTTTCTGGATTGATTGCATTTATGGCTTTGACATCCATCTCATCATTGCGAATGACCTTTAGATCGGCACCTAATTCCAAGCAATACTGGACTATATTGTAAGTAAAACTGTCATAATTATCTATCATTAATATCATGAGAGTATGATACAATTTGTTTGATTTACTCTTGGTAAAAACTAATAACTACCTTTACGAAGCAAAACAATAGCTGCTGTTTTGACTAATATCATGATATCAAGTTCCATAGACCAGTTTCTAACATACCACACATCAAGTCTCACACGCTCTTCATAAGAGATGTCATTTCTGCCACTCACTTGCCAAAGTCCTGTAATACCAGGTTTAACAGCTGAAAAATAATCAAAAAATTCTCCATATTTAGCGATTTCATCTTTTATAATAGGACGAGGTCCGACAAGTGACATCTTTCCTTGAAATACATTGTACAACTGGGGAAGTTCATCAAGAGATGTTTTACGTAAAAAACGACCTATTTTTGTAATACGTGGATCATCTTTTAGTTTAAATTCTTTTTCCCATTGTGCTTTTTTTAAAGGATCATTTTCTAATATCTCTTCTAACATTTTATCAGCATCGACTCTCATCGTACGAAATTTATAAATATTAAAACTCTTACCATCCTTACCAATGCGTTTTTGTTTATATATAGGATCACCTTTAGTAGATATATAAACAACAACATACAACAAAATCAAAACAGGCAAAAAAAGTATAAAAAGAACTATCGAAAGGATTTTGTCAAAAAGTGCTTTGATACCAATCTCTCCTTCATGAAGAAGTTTGTTTTTGATATAAAGTGCCATTCCTTTGTGATTTATAGAGTTAAAAAACTCTGAATTTGTCAAAGGTAATTTTGATATTTTTGGCAACACATACACACGACTGATATGATGAAGTATATTATTTACGATTTGAAAAGTCTTGTCTGTTTCTTCATTATTTAAAGATACAACTACTGCATAATATGAATAAGACTCTATCAAACCAAAAATTTTTCGCTGTGCTTCCTCATCCATGACATCATCACATATCACACGATGATATATATTAAAACCAAAT
>JALSQA010000429.1 GCA_026985685.1 Campylobacterales bacterium
TGGGATTTTATCTTCCATGTGATCTGAGATAATTTTTAAAACTGTTATATTTTCACTAGCTATAAATTTCTTTGCACTTATATAAAAACCAGCACTCTCCATGTCTGCCAAATGGTACTTTTGATCTATTTTTGTTTGAACTGTTGCATAGGTTGCTATAGTTGTATTTTGGAGATATCTTTCTGATTTTAGATGATAGACATGATTTGTTGATTTGTCTACTATTTTTTTGATTTGATAGATTGTTCCTATTTGATCATCTTTGTTTGAAGTGGCACATATACCGATATTAAATATTTTATCGATGTTCTTTGGTGGATATTTTGTCAATAGATAAGTCAGTGCAGATGCTGCTTGAATATTACCTATACCACTTATAATAAGTTTTATATTTTCGTTTTCATATATTTTAAATGGTTTTTTGTGTTTGAGCTGTAAATCAAAAGATTTGATAATTGGGGATGCTTCTGTAAAAAGTGCTGTTAAAATATATCTCATGACAGAGATTGTAGTAAAAAAGTATTAAAAAGTTATATATCTTCCCTTAAAAGGGAAGATAAAAGTAGATTATACCGCAGCTTTTGCAGCCTCTAATGCTTTGTCATACTCTGGTTCTGCTGTGATTTCAGGAACAAGTTCTTTATAAACAACTTTTCCATCTTTACCTACAACAAAAATTGCTCTAGCTGTTACACCTGCAAGTGGTCCATCTGCTAAAAGTACACCATAAGCGTTTGCAAAATCTTTATTTCTAAAGTCTGAAGCAACAGTTAAGTTCTCAATTCCCTCAGCTGTGCAAAATCTACCAGCAGCAAAAGGTAAATCCATAGATACAACAGTTGTATCAACACCTTCGATATCCGCAGCTTTTTCGTTAAATTTTCTTGTTTCAGCAGCACATACAGCCGTATCTAGTGAAGGAACTACTACTATTAGCTGTACTTTATCTTGTGCCCCACCTACTACTTTGTCAGCCAAACCAGCAGAGTTTACTACTGTGATTTCTGGTGCCGCATCACCTACATTGATTTCAGTTCCGCTTAAGTTACATACAGTATCGCCTTTTAATGTTACAGTTGCCATTAAATATCCTTTAAATTATAATTTTTTTTAATTGAACTAGAATTATATCAAACTAAGATAAATATTGTCTTAATTAGATTAAATTCAGTGAATATTATATCATGTTTTTTAATACTTATATAAATAATTTGATTTTTTTATATAATATATGTAAATATTCAATTATATTAAGGGGCATTTGTTTCGATTTCATACAGATCATGGAGATATTCTGTAAAATCTGTTGCTTTCATGTAGCCTGGTAATTCATCGATTAGTTTTTTATTATCCTCTGAGAGGATATATGTAGTAGGGTAAAATCTAGGATGCAGAAATTTTGGAAGCTCTTTTGATCCTTTTTTTAACTTGATTATATTATACATTTGTTGTAAATTCTTTACTATCTCATTGTTATCAAAAACTTCTCTATCCATTTTATGACACCATGGGCAGTGTTCCATCTCTATATATATAAGTGTAAGTTTACTGTTTTGT
>JALSQA010000430.1 GCA_026985685.1 Campylobacterales bacterium
GGTGTTTGTAACGGCAAATAGGCTTTATAATAGATCAACAGGTATTGTATTTTTATTGATGCTTCTATTAGTATTAGATAACTCTTTTTCAGCATTTTTAAAGTAATATATTAAAAAAAATTACAGGAATTTGTATGAAAAGAATTATTTGCAGTTTTTTGATTTTTACATTTACACTAAAAGCTGCAAATGTAGAGCCAGATGATCACTATGTTGAACTAAAAACACCAAAGATTGATTTGGTTGTCGCAAAAGATTATCAAAGTAAAGCCAATGATATTCTTAACTTAGAAGAGAGTATTTTACAAACGTATGAAGGATTGTATGGTTATAAACTTGATGATACACTTTATCTAGGTGTTGCATCTTCCAATAATCAAATCGCAAATGCTTTTTCTACACAAATCCCTTTTAATATGCAGATGAATTATATCGGTGGGAGTTTGATACCTGATTATTTTGCTGCTTCTTCATGGCGAAGAATGTTACAAATCCATGAAAGTGCACATAACTTTCAACTCAACGCAAAAAAGAATCCACTAGCACGTTTTACACATAAATACTTGGGAAATTTACCTTATACTACACTTCTTTTTGTACCTATATTTCCTGTTCCAAATCTTATAGAGTCATCTTTTATACTTGAAGGTAATGCTGTACTAAATGAATCTTTATTTGGTAATGGTGGACGTTTGTATAGTGGAGCTGTGTTAGCTACGGTATTGACACAAGCTAGGGCTGGATTGATTACTCCTGATCGTTGTTATAATGATCATCTATATTTTCCTTATGGTGCTCATTTTTATTTTGTGGGTGGATTTTTTCAACTTTATATGGCACAAAAGTATGGTATTAAAAAGGTAGATAGATATTTTTTAACATTTTCAAACCAATGGCTGCCATTTTTTGATAATGCAGTCTTTAAAGAGCATTTTGGCAAAAATTTTGAAGATGAGTTAAAAGGTTTTAATATTTGGCTGAAGAAAAAGTATACAGATTTTAATACAACAGATGGGGAAAGAATAGCTTTTTCCAAATCAAATATAGCTCTAAATAGTGATAAAGATGGTATCTATTTTCTTACTACCGATGCAAGAAGCACACCTGAGTTGATTTATATTGATAAAAAAACAAAAAAAATAACTTATAAAAAAGGAAACTTTCTTTTTGGAAAAGTATTTAAAAAAGATGGGCAATTTTTTACAAGTGCTAGTGCAAAAATCTCAAATAAAAATATTGCGATAGGTTTGTTTGATAAAAATGGAAAACTGCAAAAAGGAAGTAGTTCTAAAGCATTTCAACAGATTTTGCCTGATGGGGAAGCATTATATTTTGATGTCAAAGCATCTTTTGATATGCCAAAGCTCTATCGTGATGGGAAATTTTTATCTTATGTAAACTCTTCTGTATTAAGTGATACACAAGGAAATATTTACTACTTCAAACAAAATGGTAAGAAACGTACCCTTTATCGCAATAAAAATGCACTTTTTTCTTATCAAGGCTATTATGGTAAGGCAGTAGATGTCGATCAAAAGGGTAGGGTGCTATTTATC
>JALSQA010000431.1 GCA_026985685.1 Campylobacterales bacterium
TTCATGGTAGGTTGGGTTGTCATGGAGTTTCATATAAACTCCCTCGATCTCATATCCCTCTTTTTGTAAGAGATAAGCAGTAACTGTAGAATCAACGCCACCACTCATGGCAACTAATACTTTTTTCATGTAAATCCTTTGCGAAAAGGTAACATGATATAGGTAATACTTATCTTATTTGAGAAATTCTTTCTCTCTGTGAACCAACTTCTGTGATCTGTATACCAAAATTTCCATCTACTATTACAACTTCGCCTCGTGCTATGATTTTATCTCCGACTAATACATCAAGAGGTTCATTTGCAAGTTGATCTAGTTCGACAACTGAACCTATGTCCATGTTGAGTACATCTTTTAAAAGGATTGTTTTGGTACCAATACGAACTCTAATAGGTAGTTCAACATCCATGATCAAAGAGATGTTTTTTAACTCTTCTGCTGAGAGAGAATCACTATTTTGATCCTGGGAATCTACTTGTGTTTGCTCTTGTGGTTCAAATTGTGTGAGAAATGTTTGATCTACACATAGTTGCATCAAACCATCTGCTGAAGCTACTTGAAAAGATATATCAAATAATTTTACATAACTGCTCATATCTGGGTTTTGATCTTGATAAAACTGAATATCATCAACACTAAAACTGATATTTGGCAAGTCTGGCTGTGCTGAAAGTGTTGTTGAGAGAGAACCAAAGATATTGGATATGATCTCTTTTGTTGCATCTAAATCATCTTCATTCATCTCTTCTTGTTCTTCGCCCTCGCCACCTAGCATCAAATCACCCAATGCAGTAGCAAGTCCAACTCCAAAACATAGTAAAAGTGTACCAGAATCAGAAGAGATTTTGGCACAGGCAGCTGGTAAGTTTAGCTGTGTATCTTGTGAAATGGGAGTATCTTTATCTAATGATAGCTGAGGGGCTTGACCGGTAAGTCCTTCTATAACGGAGATACTCTCTTGTTGCAATAGTGTTATAAATTCATTCATTAACGACCTCTTTTTTGACTTCATCTTTTAGCTTTTGAATACGTGCGTGTTTTCGCTCTTCATACTCTTTTAAAATCTCTTTTATTTCATCTTTATCATTTTTGACTACTGATGTTAATTTGAGTGTTTTATGGTGGCGTTGTACGCCCATTTGTGTTTCAAAAATCTCTTTTTTGTCGATTGTAAGCATCGCTTTTTTAGATGCTGGTGTATCAAGTTTTATGACATTTCCTACTTCCAAATCAAGTAATTGTTTGATACTGATGCGTGAAGTTCCAAGTATGGCTTCACATACTATATCTGCACGTTTGACAAGCTCTTTTAGCTCATCATTTTTACTTTTTTTGCTATTTGTTTCACCGATGATGATATCTTTACTCGCAAGTTTTGACAGGATAGATTCAAGATATATTACAGGGTATGCGATATTTATCATTCCACTTGTCTCTCCAAATGTTAACTCCAGAACAATCATAATAACGATTTCATTTTGGGCTACGATTTGAATAACATTTGGGCTTGATTCTTTAGATGTGATGATAGGTTGTATCTCTATGACACTT
>JALSQA010000432.1 GCA_026985685.1 Campylobacterales bacterium
TTACTTCTTGTTTTCACATACTTAAAAGAGCCGACAATAACAAAATTATTACTAGAGTATCAATCCTATAAGCTATTTTCAATACTTCTTCTACTTTCTCTTTGCTAATATTTTTAACACCATTTCCAAAAAATGGTTTATCTACCATCACACCATGATATGGAGTTGGTCCGCCAAGAGAGATTTCATAAAGCAACGCCATTGCAGATATAGGATATCCTGCATTTGGGCTACTGTGTCCTTTTGCATATGTTCTTGTCAATTTAATAGGAAATCTTCTTTTTACAACCATGAGTAAAAAAGCGGTAATTCTAGCAGGTATAAAATTTAAAATATCATCACATTTTGCACTAGCAAAACCAAAATTATTGTATCTTTTTGTTTTGTATCCTACCATTGAATCCAGAGTATTAACACTTTTATAAACTACAATCCCAACTAATCCAAAAAATATAAGATAAAACAATGGAGCGATTACACCATCACTAAGATTTTCAGCATAAGTTTCGATAAGAGCTTTATTGATATCACTTTTGGAAAGATTTTGAGTATCCCGGCTAACAAGATAAGAGAGTGATTTGTTTGGATTTGTATCTGCAAGTACTTCTTTAACACTTTGTTGCAACATATGATGAGCCAGGAACATAGAAGAAAATATACCCTCTATCCAAAAAGATACATATAAATGCACAATATATGAGATAAAACCAAAAATAAAAACCGTTCCAAAGAGTAATAAAAATCCTCTCAAACGAGAATCTTGATAAAAATATTTTTCAAACCAGATAATAAAATCACCTATAAAAATAACTGGATGACGAATAAACTTAAACTCTCCAAAAGCTGTATCTAACACATAAGCTATCAAAGCTATTTTGATATACATGAAATAATCTCATCTATATCTAAAAATTTACCCATCTCTTCGACATAACTACTTATGATATTTTCTGACTTTTCTAAAAAATTATATCCTTTATATGATGGATCTATTTTTTGAAAAAGCCATTTTCTTAGATTGTCATTTTCAAATACACCGTGTAAAAATGTACCAAACTTTTTCTCTTGATAATAATAAAGTGGATATTTCTCTGATTTTCCAAAGTGAATTTCATATCCATTTACTAGCATTGATTCTATATTGTATTTATCTTTTTTCAAAACTTTTTGTGTATCAAAACAGATAAAATCATCTATCCAGGCAAATCCAGATAACTTTTCATGACTACTTTCTAAATGATTTTCATCTAAAATAGCTCTAAACATCATCTCATATCCACCACAAATTCCAACAATTATATTTTCATATTTACATAAATCATCAAATAATCCACTATCTTTCATCCATAAAAGATCATCTGCAACCATTTTTGTACCAGGAAGTATCAACATATCATAAGCAAATATATTGCTTGTAATAAAATTAATTTCCACTTCATCATCAAGTATCAAAGGTTCAAAATCATTAAAATTACTCATGTGAGGAAAAGAAATCACCCCTACTTTGATCTTAGCATCTTTTGTTTGAGTATAGTTTTGTAAACTCCCAGAATCTTCAAAACCTAGATTGATACTTTTATAGGGTAAAACACCTAGCACCTTGATCCCAAAATCTTTTTCAATAATCTTAACACCATCATCAAAGAGTGATCTATCCCCTCTAAATTTATTAATCACCACACCTATGAGGTTTTCTCTAAACTTCTCTTTTAAAAGTTGTATTGTTCCATATACAGAAGCAAATACCCCTCCTTTTTCAATATCTGCTACCAAAATAATCTTTGTATTAAATTGATCTGCTATATATGTATTTGAAAGATCTTTATCTAAAAGATTTAACTCAACACAGCCACCAGCTCCCTCTGCTACAACACAATCATACTGTCCATTAAGATATAAAAATCCTTCATTTACTACAGGTTTAAGAAACTTCAAATCCCTAAAGTAACTATGTATATCCTTCTGATCTAACTCCCTTCCTCGCACAATCAAAGAAACCTTGCCCATCTTACCTGATTTTAAAAGTATCGGATTTTGATGCCATGAAGTTTCTACACCAAGGATGCGAGATTGAAAATGGGTAGAGATAGCTATTTCTGCTCCATCATCTGCTATGTGAGAATTATTTGAAACATTTTGTGCTTTAAAGACTGTAGTTTTAATACCTCTGTTTTGTAAAAGTTTAGCAACTATAAATGTAAGTGTGGATTTTCCAGCGTCTGAGCTTGTTCCAAAAATAGAGATATTATGCAAAAAGAGCCTTTTTCAGAGCTTTTGTCTCTTCTTTTGTTTTTATGGCAACTCGCACATGAGTATCTGATAAAAAATCAAAATTACTACAATCACGAATTAAGATATTTTCTTTTGCACATAATTTAGCAAAACTTTTAGCACTCCATCCTTGGGATAACTCAACCATAAAAAAGTTCACATCACTTGGATATATTTTATTAATTTGAGGAGCTTTTTCTAAAACTTTTAAAAGCCTCTTTCGCTCTTTTTTAAAATGTTCTTTTGTTCTTTTTTCAAAAGTTTTATCCTTCAATGCACCTAATATATAAAACTCATCTCCCCGTGAAATCATCCAAGAAGGCTCTCTTTTTGTAATCATATCTATAGATTTTTGCTCTCCTATCAAAACACCAACCCTAATACCTGCACATGAAAAGAATTTTGTCATCGACTTTAAAACAAATAGTTTTGGGTAATAAGCAAATTTTTTATAAATACTATTAAAAGGCGTAAACTCCAAAAAAGATTCATCGATTATTATTGTACATGATTTATCTATCCACATTTGCATCATATTTTCTAAATCATGATATTTTCCATCTGGAGTAGAAGGATTAACAAAGATTACAATACTACCTTGCTTTGGTTCTTTTTTATTAGTTTTAAAACGATTTATCAAAGTTACTGATTTACCATATAATTTACAAGCTCTTTCATATTCACTATAAAGTGGTGCATACAGATATACATCGCCATCTAATTCTCGCATAAGCGTAAATATCGCAGCACTTGCACCGTTGAATAAAGCTATGTTTTGAGATAATATGCCATAATGTTTGGAGATAGCTTTTTTGAGAATTTTATAATTTATATCAGGATAAGGTCTAGGATCAATCATATTAAAATCTATATTTATCATAGGACGAAGTGGATTAATATTTGAAGATAGATCTATAACTTGATCTAAACCAATCCCTTTATTTTTTGCAAATGTATAAATATCACCTCCATGTGCTTTAGCCATCATAACAATCTTTCATTATTTTTTTCCAATCTCTGTTAAAATTTTTTTTGATATAAGATTTATGATGAGGAACTTGACAAAGAGAACAATCTTGATGAACGATACCATTATGTTCTAATTTAGCCCCATCTTTAGAATCAATTCCACAATAACTTTTATACTTTGGTGCACTATCATCAAAACGAAAATTTGGACAAGCACACAAATAACAGTTTAACTCTTCCATATCATGACATTTTTTACCCTCTTTAAAGAGTGGACAAAAATCTACATCTGTTTGAGAAATATTTTCCCATTTAAAATACTCAATAACTTCATCATCACTTAAATGTTGTAATTTATCAACAATTTTTTGATGCTTTTTTGCATGATTTTCAAACCAACTTAAATATCCCATCTATTACCTTCATTTTTATATTAAGAAAATCTTTAAATACTCTAATTATTCATAATCTTTACAACAAAAATATTTCTTAAAAATACAATATATTATATTTATCTATAAAATTATTTCTATCTGCTTTGTTATACTTTACAAAACATAAAAAGGATTATACATGAAAAAACCACTAATGATGTTTATTATTACCGCACTTTTAATTGTTGCTGGAGCTATGGCGTACCAGGCATATAAACACGGTGCATTCAAAAATGCTCATGGTGTAGATATGCCGGCAAGTCAAGATGTTGAAACAAATTAAGAAAATAGTTTTTGAAAAAAACTTTTTTTAGCTTTAGGGAGAGTTTTTCTAACTCTCTCATCTACAAAATCTTTATCTCCATGTTCTAGTACATCTCTATTTAAGGCTTGATGTTTTTTAACTAATCGATATTTTTTAGGCTGTGGTTTTACGACTGGAGGATGTTGCATACACATAAGATCTCCTTTTTTTGAAAATACTATCATGTATACGTGTATGCTGTGTGTAATGTATAGAAAAACTATTTTATTTTTATCTAAATCATAAGCTATACTTTTAATAAAAATAGGATATCATTTTATATCTCACATGAAGGATACCTATTTAAAATGAAAAAAATAATCAACATTTTAATCGCTATATCATTAAGCACGGCTCTACTACAAGCAGATTCTAAAACAGGTGTAAAAAAAGCACTTTATGACTTAACCACAGGAAATATCAAAGTACTGAAAAAAAAGCTCATTCACAATATTATTTCAAATACTAAATATTATGCTAGTAAACATGAAGAACTTAAAGTACGTGTTGTTATTCATGGCGATGCCTATAAATTTTTTATGCATGATTTAAACAATACAAAATATGCATATGAACCAATAGTTGTAAAAAATCAAAAAGAACTAGCAAAATCCTTTAATAACTTAGTAAAAAATTATCATGTAAAGTTTTGGGTATGTGGTGCAGGTATGAAACATCATAACCTCAAAAAAGAAGCATTTTATCCATTTGTTACTGTCGTACACAATGCGATGACCGGTTTGATTGATGCCCAAAATGATGGATATGCATATGTACCTATTGACTGATAAAATAATATTTTAAATTTGAACATTTTCCAAAAGCCTATACACTTACCGGCAAATTAGAGGAGTTGAAATGATTATGCCGGCAAGCTAGATGATGAGAGGATTTTACCAATTTACCTCTGCTGTAAGCATATATTTATTTTGTGCATCATCGTCTGTGTTTGTGTCAGGATCTATGTGAAACATATTTGCGATAAACTTAACATTTTTAGTATATTTATATGCTGCACCTACGATATATTCTTCTCTATCTTTATTGTCATCAGCTGAAAAAGAGTCATATCTTCCTAATACTGACCAGTCCTCAGTCGGTCTGTATTCACCATTGACTGAAAAACCACTACCTGTTGTACTGTTATTTGCACTACCTTGATCATCAGCACTTACATAGATACCTGCGATCAAAAAATCTGGTTGATTATAGACAGCATGAACACCATACCATACAAAATCTTTGTCATTTTTCAGTGTTTTAGTGTTGTATTGACCAAGAAATGAAACTTCACCATATGTATCATGATTTGAATGAACGTGTTTATTTGCATTACCAAATAAAGAAGCAGTCAAACGCCACTCATAAGAAAGTCCATTTTCACCATCATTGTCTTTACCATGATAGCCTTCACCATTTACTATCGCAAGTTCACTAGAAAAATTTGCTGTTTTGGTTTTAAAATTGATACCTTTATCAGCCGAATTTGAAAAGTGTGCCCCATGATGTTCTTCGATAAATGTCTTAGCTATGCTTCTATAAAGCCATCCATGGTGCTCTTCATAATCAATCCAAGGTCTGTGTACCTGACCGATTTCTATACCTGTATTTACCATTATATTGTCAAGATAGAGATATGCATACTTAAGTCTTACATTGATTTCACCTGTACCTTCATTGTGTGTATCCATTGTAATACGCATATAATCTTTAGTGTTTCCATTCATATAAGCTTTGACTTGAAAATAGTTTCGTCTAGTTTCAAAATAATCACTACTATCACCTGTCTGAGGATCTTTATGTACAAATCCAAGATAGTGTGTTCCATTAAATTTTAAAGTAGCTGCTTTTGATTTAACTACTACATCTGCATATACAGCAGAACTTATTATGGTTGATGCTACTAATGTTGAGAGCATAATTTTTTTCATTTTTTTCCTTTGTTCATGTTGGATTCTGTAATCATATTGTATTTTTATTACAAATTGATTACAAACATAAAGGAGTTAATTTTTTTATTTAATACTTTCAAGATCATAGTTTTAAATTCATAATTGGGCGGGTGGGGGATCAATGCCATTAAGTTAAGAAGTTTTTTAGGAAGTCTTGCTTTAGCGAGACCTCAGTTAGATGGGACTAAAGTCACCATTTCCTAGTATAAAATCCTTAACTTAATAAACAAAATTGATGTTATAAAACACCTGCTGCATCAATATTTTTCCAAGTTTGTTCAAAAAGGATATTTCCATTTGAACTTTTTTGTAAAACATTTCCATTTGCATCATAAACATACGTATATTCCGTAACTTGTGGATCTCCAAGACCAGATACTGTCTCTTTTATAACATTTCCATATTGGTCTGTTTCATAAGTGATATTTAAAGTAACTTCACCATGATCTAAAAGGGCATGATCTAATTTTCCATTAACATAGAAATATTTATCATCAGGATTTCCATCAGCTAGATAATCTAGTGTACGCTCTATCAATACACCTTGATCGTTATATGTCCATCTAGTAATAGTAGTTGAATGATCTGAACTCTGTGAAATCAAATGATTTTGAGCATCATAACTATTTGTATAGTTTATAGTGTCATCAACCGTGCCATCGTTATTTTCATCTATATATTCTGTGATAACATTTCCATGATCATCATAGATATATCTATGCAATGTTCCATACTCAACTTTGGTATCAAGTACATATTCACTTTGATTTGTATCTGATAAGACATCTTTTCCTGATAAAACATCATTCAAAACAGGCAAAACATCTTTAGTATAATCAACAGATAATTTATCTTTATCATTTACAGGATTCCAGGCTAATAAATCAGTATAATTTATCAAACCATCACCATTAACATCAGTTTTTACGATTTCACGTGTTAAATCATCCATTTTTTGTGCTAACTGTGCATCTGAAAGTGTTGATAAAGAACCATTTTGTTTTAAAAAGCCATAAACACCATATGTCAAGATATTAACTTTATAATCTGCATCTTTTAATTGTTTATCTGTCAAAATGGCATAAATAGTTCCTTTGTTGATAGTAGGAGTTTGATCCCAGATTAGATTGTCATCACGATCTATATCTTTACCACCCCGAACTTTCAAGAGATAATATCCATTTTCTAAAGTATTTAATATATCAGA
>JALSQA010000433.1 GCA_026985685.1 Campylobacterales bacterium
TAAGATATGGATTTTTCATAAAAACACCTCCACCTAGTACGAGGTATTGTGGATTTAGCATAGTTACAAGCATCGAAGTAGCGAAGATGAGTCCTTGATGAAAGTTATACAATATTTGTTGTGCCGCTTCATCTTTATCATCTTTGAGTGCTTGTAGCGTTGGTTGTGTTTTTAATCCATGGTAATTTATCCATTTTTGAATACCACTCCCAGAGCAATATAATTCTAAACAGTCATATTTACCGCATCCACAGACAAAAGGTGCTTCTTTATATGGAATATGCCCTATCTCCCCTGCAAGATTGTTCTGACCTCTGATAATTTTGCCTTTTTCAACAAAAGCACTTCCTAACCCTGTACCCATATATAGTAGTACAAAACTTTTATTTTCTACTAAATGTTTTGATTCTGCTAATGCGGCAACTTTTAAATCATTGTCTATCTCTAATCTAATAGGATATTTTGATTCGATATATTCTTTGATGTTAAATTGATCTATATTGATATTTGGTGCAGATAAAATGACACCTTGATCAACTTGTCCACCAAATGCGATACCGATAAAAGTTATTTTGGGATAGTGTGTAATTTTTTCTTCTAAAAAATCTACAAGTGATACATTTGCACTTGGTAATACTTCTTCTTTGATAGTTATATCATTTTGCAATAGATTATAACGAAAATGTGTACCACCAAAATCAATGAGAAGTTTCACTTTAGAGATCCTTTAATTAAAAATAATATAAAAACACATGATTATATCGACATACTAAGCAATAACCATAAAATATTTTTCAAAAAAGGAATTTTTTTTATATTGGTGTAACAATATGTTAAAATATCTTCAAGGAGTCGTAATGAATAAATATCTTTTGGCAATTGATGCAGGAACAGGAAGTGGCAGGGCTGTTTTATTTGATACAAATGGTAATCAAATAGCAGTTGGACAAGAAGAGTGGACACATATAGAAGAAGAAAATGTACCTAATTCTATGGGGTTTGACTGTGTAAAAAACTGGAAATTGTTATGTCGGTGTATCCATAAAGTGATAGAGAGTATCGATGTAGATGATATTTTAGCAGTAAGTGCAACAAGTATGCGTGAGGGAATTGTGTTGTATGACAAAGATGGAAAAGAGATTTGGGCTGTTGCAAATGTAGATGCTAGAGCAAGTGATGAAGTAAAAGAGTTGAAAGAAAAGTATCCACAGATTGAGGAATTGTTTTATAAAGAGAGTGGACAGACATTTGCATTGGGTGCACTTCCTCGTCTTTTATGGTTAAAAAAACATCATAGAGATATTTATGATCGTGTTGCAAAGATCTCTATGATTAGTGACTGGGTATTGGCGAAACTTTCAGGAGTAATAGCTTCTGATCCATCAAATGCAGGTACAGCAGGAATTTTCTCACTTAAAAAGAGGGACTGGGTTAAAGAGATGGCTCAAAAAGTTGGAATTAAGTCAGATATATTTCCTCCTGTATATGAGAGCGGAACTGTTATAGGTTATGTGAAAGATGAAGCTTCAAAACTTAGTCATAAAACCAAAGTAGTGATGGGTGGTGGTGATGTTCAGCTTGGAAGTGCAGGTTTAGGTATCGTCAAAGAGGGTGGTGTGGCTGTTCTTGGTGGTACATTTTGGCAACAGATTGTCAATATAAAAAACCCACAAGTACCAAAAGATATGAGTATACGTGTCAATCCTCATGTTATAAAAGGATTATCTCAAGCTGAAGGAATTACTTTTTTCAGTGGGCTTGTGATGCGGTGGTTTCGTGATGCTTTGTGTGTAAGAGAAAAAGAGTTAGCCAGACAAAGAGGTGTCGATACTTATACGTTACTTGAAGAGATGGCAAAAGATATTCCTGTTGGTTCTTATGGTATTTTACCAATATTTTCAGATGTCATGAAATATGGCAAATGGTATCACGCTTCACCATCTTTTTTAAATCTGGGAATTGATCCTGATAAATATAATATCTCCTCTATGTTTCGCTCACTACAAGAAAATGCTGCCATAGTAAGTGCTGAAAATTTAGATAACATTTCTTCTTTTAGTGGGGTGAAAATAGAAGAGATTGTTTTTGCTGGTGGTGGAAGTAAAGGTTTTTTGTGGGGTCAAATATTAGCAGATGTGACGGGAAAAAAAGTGAAAGTACCTAAAGTAAAAGAAGCAACATCACTAGGTTGTGTCATGGCAGCTGGTGCAGGGGCAGGGATTTATGAGAGTCTGGAGAGTGCTAGTGAAAAATTAGTCGTTTGGGAAAAAAGTTTTATACCAAATATGCAAGCACATAAAAAATATCTTGAGATTCGTCAAAAGTGGAAAAAAGCTTATGCAAAACAGTTAGAACTTGTAGATGAAGGCATAACACAAAGTATGTGGAAAGCTCCAGGTTTATAAAATCATAAAGAGAGAAAATCTCTTTATGATGATGGAAAGTATTTTAGGAAGTCTTGCTGTAGCCAGACCTCCATTAGATGGGACTAAAACTTAATGGTGTTTTGAGTGCACTGCTATTTACTCAATTTTATATTATCCAAAAAGCCACCTGATACAGATAGGTCACGTACTGAAGTTATTTCATTCCCTGGTTCAAGTTGTGACAGAGCGTCTTGGATATCTACACGAAAGTGATCCCATTGATCAATAGGTGCGAAGCCAAAACCTCTGACATGTTCTATAGGTGAAGGAAAACTAAGTTCAATAAATCCATTTCCGTAGTCACTTCTAGTTGGCTGTGCTCCTATATGATTAAGGTATGAATCCCATATAATAGAGCGTTGTCCTTGTTTTGTATCTACTATGACACCTATAAAAAAGTGTGGCATAGATCCTCTAGGAGCATTTGAAAATTTTCCTCCAGGTCTACCGCCACTAGGACCAGCACCACCTACATCCATCTCTAAAATATTTTCACCTTTGTTGTTGTTTAAAGGAAGTCT
This sequence comes from Campylobacterales bacterium, assembly GCA_026985685.1. Lineage (GTDB taxonomy): Bacteria > Campylobacterota > Campylobacteria > Campylobacterales > QNZT01 > QNZT01. Next base: position 2,948 of record JALSQA010000433.1, read on the forward strand.
ATATTCTGCTGCATTGGTAGTTCCAGCCTCATTCCATTCTGGAGTGAGTTTTACACAGTGTGCACTTTCATATCCTTGTGATACAATTTCAGGAGCAATTGTACCTGATATTTGTCTCCATCCCTGTAGTCCATGTTCTGCATCTTCATATAGTGTTTCATTGTTAGGTTGAGGGTTTCTTTCAATACGAAAAGTTGTTTTGGCGATAACTGGTGAAACAGTATCATTGTAAAATAATCTTGCCTCATATAGCCCTGGTTCTAAGTTATTTGTAAAAGTTATATTTACATTTTTTTGTGTAGCAAACCAGTTTTCTAAGATAACATTATCCCAGGTACTGCTACTAGATGCTCTAAAAATTCCAATCCAGTTATTTGAAGTTTGTGTTGAGAGATCTTTGGCGTTAATGTGGATACTTTCACCTGTCTGATAAGACTCTTTTTGTGAAAATACTCTGGCATTATTTTGCTCAGGAGTATTATCTCCTACATTAAATGATATTTTTGCGATACTATTTATCGTATCATTTGCAAAAAGTCGTGCTTCATATTCTCCTGTCTGCCATAGTGGTTCAAATGTAGTTTGGCTTGATGAACCATCAAAATAATAATCAGCAAGAAGATTATCATAACTATCTGGTGCATTTTTAGAAAATATACCAATCCAGTTATTATATCCTCCATTTAGTCCATTTGCAGAAACTTGAATAGATTCATCTACATTAAATTGATTTTTTTCTAGTGATATATGTGGTGTTTGTGTGTCTGATTTTTGTTTGACACTAAAGTGTGCAACCGCTTCTTGATTAAGTGAGTTATGAAAAAAAGCACGTACTTCATAATCACCTGCTTTTCTTGGATCAAAAGTTATTTGACCATTTTTCTGACCTTCTCCCCATCTCCAGTCAAGGATGTTTTCTACTGTATTATCAGCATTTTTGTAAAATATACCCAGCCAGTCATCTGACTCACCACTCATGTTGTGCATCGTTACGGTGATATATTCATCATCGTAGTAGCTTGTTTTGCTGGTTGATATATAAGTGTTATTTGAAGATGTAGCATATATATTTAGTGCAAATAGCATAAAAAATAGTGTACTTGTTAGTAATCTTTTGATCATTCTTTTACTCCTGTTATGTTTATAGATTTATAAATTTGGAAAGTTTCATTTTTGTAGTCTGTTTTCCACTGTCGTTTACTGTCGTGATAAAAACATCTTCTTTCACTATCACTAATGTAACTTTTTGATGATTTTTCTGTATAGTCATCTTTTTAATGATGTTTGAACTGTCTTTATCAATTTTTATATAACTTGTATTCTTTTTATGAATTGTTTGTGCATTATTACGGTATTTTTTACCAAATGATCTAAACTCTTTTGGGTTGATTCTTGTATTGTGCGAAGCTCTTAAATATGCGATTTTTGCAACATTTAAAAGTGTATTAGAAACTTCACCATTGGTTTGTGTCTGTATATCTCGGTTTGATTCTCCTCCACATCCATTGATAAATAATAACAGTAAAAGCAATGTAAATGTTTTTGTAAACAAATGTGTCATAGCAGGCTCTCCTTTTTTTAGAAAATAAATTCCATAAAGTATAGTATAATTTACTTTGTTTAGAATAAAGAGCTATAAAACATTATAAAGTTAAAGATAGTTTTTATAGTTAAAGATATTTAATTAAAAGTCTAAAAAATTAAATATATTAAATTTATTAGACTTTTAATTACTCCTTTTAAAGCATAAATCTTTTTTTGTTATTGTGATTTTTTTGAAATTTATATCATTTTCATTGACTAAAATAATAAATTTTAATACAAAATGTTCTTTTAGAAGTCTAAATAGTTTATAATACTATAAAGAAAAATTATCCAAAAAGGTAAAATGTGCAATATCAATATAAACGTATTTTTATCTCACTGTTTATTTTACTGATGATAATTATCCTTGGAGCATATATCTGGGTTTCAACAAAAGTAGATAAAAAAAGAGTTGATGAAGCATCTGATAATATCCTCTCATTTTTTCGTCACCAAATGGATACAGAAGAGGCAAATGCATTGTTTGTATCTGTTGCTCTTTCGGATAACAGTGTTTTAAAAGAAGCTTTAAATAATGATGATGAAGAGATGGGTTATAATACATTGATGCAAGTTCTGAACAAACTTAAAACTTATACTTTTGTTAAAGATATTCGAACTCAGATTTTGACTAAAGAGTTAGATATATTTGCCAGAAGTTGGGATAACAGCTTTGCAGGCATGCCTCTTGAGGGATTTCGTGTAGATTTGCAACGCATACGCAAACTGCATAAGCCAAAAGTATCTATTGATCCAGGACGCCTTCTGACAATCAAAGCAACAACACCATTTAAAGATAAAAACAAACTAATTGGGTACATAGAAGCGATTCAAACATTTGATGCTATCACTAAACGTTTAAGAGATAAAGGAATAGATTTACTTGTTTTGATGGATGATCGTTTTTTAAATATTGCAACATTGATGCGGGAAAATCAGACCTTAGGAACATATGTTGTTTCCAATAAAAACTATAATGTAAATATCTTGAAAATATTACAAAACCATACTACAAAAATAGCTCAAAAAAATCATTTTTTTACAGATGATTATCTTCATGTTGTTGATATTATGCGTGATAGTGGTGGAAATAAAATCGGTTACTATCTCTTGAGTATCCTTCGTAAAGATATAGTAAAATATGAAAATAGTGATAAAGAACTCTCTTTTTTTCTTCGACTTTCAAGAGATGATTTATATGATGTTGTCAACACTTGGGAAAAGCAAAAAGGTTCTTACAAAAATGTATATGATAAAGCTTTTTTTAATCTACTTGATACGGTTAATAAAAAGGATAAGATAGTATTTGAAGAGCAGGCTAAAGAGATACTAGAAACTTATACAAAAGAGGAATTGATTGATATTATTTTATAACATCATTATAGAGATAAAAAAAAGGGACAAATAAGATGAATATACTATTGCTTGAAGATGAGTTTGGATTGCGTGAGAGTATCAAAGAATTTTTAGAAGAGTTGGGCTTTTGTGTAGATGCATATGAAAATGGTGATAGTGTACTTGAAGCTTCATTTCATAAAAATTATCAATTATTACTTTTAGATGTGCAAGTACCTGGTATAAATGGATTTGATTTACTTGCCTCCCTTCGTGAAAGTGGTAATAAAATACCAGCAATATTTATCACGTCTTTGACAAATATTGAAAATCTTACTAAAGGATTTGAACTTGGATGTAGTGATTATATAAAAAAACCATTTGAGTTAAAAGAGTTACAAGTACGTATAGAGCACGCACTAAAAACAGAATGTTTTCATACACAGGAAAATTTGATTGGATTAAGTCCTCGTTATCAATATGATGCTCAAAAATTTACATTATTAGATCATGGGATATCTATAGATCTTAGTAAAACGCAAAAACGTATCCTCGAAACGTTAATCAAGCACAGAGGTTGTGTTGTAAGTATAGAACAATTTCAAGATGAAGTCTGGGGTGAGTATATGGATCCTGCAAATATTCGTGTGCAAATCAACCAAGTCCGTAAAAAAATGGAAGAAGAGATTATCATAAATGTACGTGGCTTAGGATATAAAATTGACACTTAATAAAAAGTATTATGCCCTAAAATATGGATTTATCTATAGTAGTATTATTGCATTGATTTTGATTGTTCCCTTTTATGTATATATTGCTCTTATGATTCATATCAACGATACAAAAGGTGAAATACAATTACAAAATAAAAGCTTTGAAATAATTAAAAAAATGGAAAATTATCAAGGTGATAGTGAAAGTGTTTTTACATTTCCAAGATATAACAGATATAAAGCGGGCTTATTTGATAGCAATTTTGTCCCTGTTTTTTCCCTTATTGACCAATTACCTCCATCTTTTGAGAAAGGATATCATGCTTATAAGCATAAGCGTTATTATATAGTACCTTTTAAAGATGATCATTTTTTTGGAGCACGATATTTGATTGTTGAGGGGAAAATTGATCATTTTGAAATTTATAAGATGGCATTGTTGATAGGATTGTCTATATTGTTTGTGTTATTTGCTTTGTCTTATTATATATTTAAAAATTTTGCTTTGCCTTTTGAAAAAGTCAATCAAAGATTAGATAGTTTTATCAAAGATT
>JALSQA010000434.1 GCA_026985685.1 Campylobacterales bacterium
TACCATAGGTATAATCTATCGTCGTGCCATTAGCCTTACTCTCAGTGATAACCTTGGCAAACGGGGTATTAGTGATTTGGGGTGGGATGTTAGCGTGAGTGTAAAAGGAGAAGAGCAGGACTAGCAGTAGGTAGCGTAGCATCTGGTTTTCTCCTTTTTTGTATAGTGTCAAGAATAGTTTGACTTATTTTATCATATATAAAACAGCTTTTTTTGTATCACCATGTGTAATTTTGAGAAACTCGTTTAAAAATTCACTAACACTATTGGCATCTATTTCATCTTTTAATGAATCAATAAACCTTTTCTTCTCTCCTACAAGAGGCTTGCCTATATTTTCAAATACTTCACCATCTCCTGCCATCCATCTACGAATCAATTCACCTTTTTTATAAACCTCAAAACCAAAGGTAGCAGTAGTTTCTTGATTGACAAAAAGTATAGCTCTGTTGTATTTATTCGACATATCCAAAAGCATATTACTTAATTCATCTTGAGAGTAATCTATAATGAGTTTAAAGCTCAATCTAATAATAGACCATTTTCCTGCTTTACATATCGTTACACCATTGTTGCTAACTATATCTTCGCATTTAATTTTTTCTGCTTTACCAAACTTATCAATACCCCCAAAATATTCCAATATATCTGCATCTTTGATTGTTTTTCTATTGAGGCATATGTAGATATCTTCATCCGTGCTTTGCAATACAGATATTTTATCTGCCGGTGATGTAATATATTGGACTGGATTGCCTGTCTTTAGGTGATTTAGATAAGCCGTTAATCGCTCATACTGATACCCTTTTTGGTCTATTGGTGGCAATTCCTCTATGTAAGTTTCTAATTCTTTGATGGCTTTTTCTTTTTTACCGAATAATTCATAAAGAGCAACTTTAGGTAAATATGATTTTTTGTCTTTCATCCAATTGGTTTGTCCAGTTTGTTTACGCAAAATATCACATTTCTCTCTCTTTTTCTCCAAATCTTCTAATATATTATTTAAACTAGCATATCTCATTTGCATTTTTGTATCAAATTCATCAAGGATATTATAGAATTTTTCAATATTATCTATGTGCCAATAAATATTCAATCTATTTTTTAAAAAGGTATACTCACAAGATTCAAGAAATGTTCCATCTTTTAAGGCTTCATAAGAAATACCAACACTAGTAAAACTCTTAATATCTAGCTTCTCTCCAAATAGATAATGCATAAATTTTTCCTTACAACCTATTACCAAGTTCCAAGATAATGCAATATCTCCATCACTCCCTACAGCAAAAGTAATAACAGCATCTAAAAAATTTGGCAGATTTTTTTTAGGCAAAAGATATTCATATTTGTATGATAAAGATAAAGCACTAACCTTTTTTAGATTTTTACTTTTTATAAACACCAAAAACTCTTTTTGATAAGCTTTTATTTTCGCGTCATCTCTATTTTGTTTTTCTGTAATATGCTTAATATATTCATCGTGTGTCATTTTTATCCGTCCAAATCATTATACTTGATATTATAGTGTTTTCTATCGTTAAAA
>JALSQA010000435.1 GCA_026985685.1 Campylobacterales bacterium
GATATTTGACTTATCAGCCAAAGAGTGTCCTAACATTTCATAACACTCTGCTGAAGTATGCTCTTTTTTAGATGCTACAATTGGCAATATTTTATATGCTTTGTTATAAAGGGTATTGAAAGCCTCTATATTCTCTTTATTATCAAAAGATTTTATATACTCCTCTTTTTCATAAGGCAAAAGCACAAAAAGCTTTACCCCTTTGCTTATAGCCACATTAGCCACCAACATATCAGCCCCTTCAGCAAGTGCCGATATTAAAACAAGCTCTGTATTTGGGTATTTTGCTTTAAATTCATCAAAAATACCACCAACACTATCTTTTAACTTTTCGATATCCTGCTCTCTTAAATCTCTATGCCCTGTTACACCAAAGATGATTGGAATCTGTTTCATACACTCCTCCTACATATCACTTAATGAAAATCCTCGATACTCTATCTCAAAGCCTTTTAGTTTTTGAACTAACTTAGAAGATTTTTGTTTTAGTTTGTTTATATCTATCTTTTTTGGATTTCTCTTTACCTCTGCTATCAGGGCTTTTTGTTTTAGCTCATTTATCGCTACTATATCTATTTCGTTTTGGTTTCCTCTCTCCCAATAATTTCCTATATGCGAATAATCTTTTGATAGTTGTAGCTTTTGATGAAAGTAGCTTTCTAAAAATATTCCACTATAAGTTTCATAATCTCTTTTAAAAATATCTTTTAGATAATCAAAGTTTTCCAACTCAACTGCACTTCGATACTTGTAAATAAACCTAAACCAAAAGTTAAAAAAGTTATCTGTTATCTTATACTTCACACTTCTGCTTCCCTCTTTTGCAAAGATTGGTTTTATCTTTTGTATCACTCTGTATTCATTCTCAAGCCTATCAAGATACCCACCGATATTTTTTTCGAGTATTGATTCTATCTCTGCTCTTGAAGTTTTTGATGATGCTATCAAAGAGAGTATAGAAAAGTATGTCGTATATTCTTTGCCAAACTCCTCTATAAGCAAGTTTTTACCCTCATCCAAAAAGAGCGAATACTCTCCAAATATCAAATCCAACTGACTATCTAAACTAAATGCATTGCTATCAACAAAAATCTCTACATACTTTGCCACACCACCTGTTAAGATATAAAACCTTAGCAAATCATCGTTTGTAAATGCAGGATAATAAGTAGCTAAAATTTCTTTTAAAGTCAAAACTGAAAATGGTTTTAGCTCTATTTTGTGGTTCGCTCTACCAAAGAGAGGCTCTTTTGAACTTTCAAATATCTTTTTCATCATCGAGTATATAGAGCCACTTAAAACAAGGTTGATTTTTGATTTGTCTTTGTAGCTATCCCATAAGTTTTGCATATCTGAGTAGATGGAGTTGTTGATATACTTAAACTCTTGAAACTCATCGATGATAAGAGTAAAATGTTTCGTTGTAGAGAGTTCCAAAAGATACTCAAAAAGTTGGCTAAATCGTGTTATATCTCCAATAATCCTAACATCAAACTTAGCCTTAACCCTCTCTAAAAACTCAGCACAAAGCAAGGCTTC
>JALSQA010000436.1 GCA_026985685.1 Campylobacterales bacterium
ACAGTTGAGCGTGTGATTAATTTCTTTACTCTACTTGCAGAAGATGTACGTGAGATATTGGCATCACTTGGTTATAAGTCTATTGAAGAGTTAGTAGGACGTAGTGATTTGTTAGAAGTTATTGATGATGAATTTGCGAAAAAATTTGATTTCTCTTCTATTTTGAGACGACTTGATGGTATCGATACTTGTCAAAAACCTAGTAATGAACCTTTTGATAAAAATGAGTATGAAAAAAATATTTTAAGACAAGTATATAAAGTAATCGAAAATCCAAAAGAAGATATTGTGATTACGAAAAAAATTAGTAATTTAAATCGAAGTTTTGGAACACTTATAAGTGGTGAAATAGCAAAATATTATGGCAATGAAGGTCTTAGTGAAGATAGTATTACTTTTAAGTTAGAAGGTATTGCAGGACAATCATTAGGTGCATTTTTGATTAATGGTATGTCGATTTATATTAAAGGTGCCGGGAATGATTATATCGGTAAGGGTATGAATGGTGGTAAAATTGTCATCGTTCCACAAACGCAAAGTGAACAATTTTCTTGTGGTGGAAATACTTGTTTGTATGGTGCTACAGGTGGTAAATTATTTGTTGCTGGTAGTGTAGGTGAGCGTTTTGGTGTTAGAAATTCAGGAGCTGTTGCGATTGTCGAGGGGACAGGAGATCATGCTTGTGAATATATGACAGGTGGTGTTGTAGTGATACTAGGTAAAACAGGTGTGAATTTTGGTGCTGGTATGACAGGTGGTGTTGCTTTTATCTATGATGAAGATAGAGAATTTTTTGATAATCTAAATCAAGAACTTGTAAATGCAACTAGAATAGATACTGATGAATCAGATGAAGAGAGACACTTTATAAAAAAACTATTACGTACTTACATCAATGAAACATCAAGTAAAAAAGCACAATACATACTGGATAACTTTAGACATACGCTAAGAGATTTTTGGATTGTCAGACCCAAAGATATGCGTAAAATGCCATTAAATCCAGATGAGGGGGATTAGGATATGCAAAATTTTACCAATTTAGAAAGATTAGATCCGATCAAAAGAGGATCAAATGAAAGAAAAAAAGATTATAAAGAAATATATGAGATTTTCAAACCTGTAGATGCAACAGCACAAGCAGATCGATGTGTACAATGTGGTGATCCATATTGTCACAATAAATGCCCATTGCATAATTACATCCCTTTTTGGCTAAGAAGTGTTGCTAATAAAGATCTTGAAACCTCTTTTAAACTTTCAAATGAAACCAATCCCTTCCCTGAAATTACTGGACGTATTTGTCCTCAGGATAGATTATGTGAGGGTGATTGTACACTAGAGCAAGATGGTTATAATGCTATTACTATTGGTTCAATAGAAACATATATCAGCGAAATGGGATTTAAAAAGGGTATGAAGCCAGAGTTTCCTGCTGAATTTAGTGATAAAAAAGTAGCAGTTGTAGGTTCTGGTCCTGCTGGTTTTTCTACTGCTACATATCTCATGCGTGCTGGAATAAATGTAGAAATGTTTGAAAAAGCAAGCCGACCAGGTGGTTTACTGACATATGGTATTCCTAATTTTAAACTAGAAAAAGAAGTTGTATTTAGACGGTTTAAATTTTTGCAAGATGCGGGTATGAAACTCTTTTTAAATGTGGAAGTGGGTAAAGATATTGCTTTTAAAGAGTTGATTGAAAATTATGATGCTGTATTTATCGGTATTGGTGCAGAAAAATCAAAAAAAGCCAATATAGTTGGTGAAGATAGTGAAAATTGCTTTTTAGCTATAGATTTTTTGAAAAATATTCAACAAAAACATTTTACAGAAAGCTATGATAAAAAGTATGAAGTTGAAGGTAAAAATGTAGTTGTTATTGGTGGTGGTGATACGGCTATGGATTGTATCAGAACATCACTTCGTGAAAAAGCTAAAAGTGTTAAATGCCTTTACAGAAGAGATGCGATGAATATGCCGGGAAGTCGTAAAGAGTTTAAAAATGCTAAAGAAGAAGGTGCTGAGTTTGTATTTCATGCTTCACCAAAAGAAGTGTTATTAAATGAAAATCATGAAGTAATAGGGATAGAAATGTTCAAAACACAACTATCTCAAAAAGATGAATCTGGTCGTCAAAGAGTAGAAATTATAGATGGCAGTGAATTTCGTGTTGATGCAGATGTTGTGATATTTGCATTAGGGTTTGATGTTCAAAAAGTTGATTTTTTAGCAGAAAATGGTATAGAAACAAATCAATGGGGTGAGATTATAGCTTCGCAAAATCAAGAATCTTCTAAGCCATATATTTTTACAGGCGGTGATTGTTTTAGAGGAAGTGATTTAGTTGTTACTGCTGCACAAGATGGGAAAATAGCAGCACAAACTATGATTGAAAAATTATTGAAAAATCAATAGGATTTTATTATCAAAGATATTGATTGTTTTATTGCATCAGTAATTAATGCAAATCAAGAAATTTATCAAAAACTTCATAAGGAAGATATAGGTTATCTGTATAGACCTTTGAAAGAAGGTGCAGGTGGTGATCTGACTTATGGTGTTGATAAAATGGCAGAAGATATATTTATCGGACATTTACAATCATATGGAAAAATATACTCAGAAGAAGCAGGATTTGTAGGAGAAGGTGAGTTTCGTATAGTTATAGATCCTTTGGATGGTAGTGATAATTTTCTATCAAATTTTCCCTATTACGGGACTTCAGTTGCATATATGCGAGAAGATAAATGTATTGCAGGAATTGTTAGCAACTTAGCCAATGGCAGTATTTATATAAAGTCAGAAAAAGAGCATATTTCTGGCTCTTTGATGAAGTCTTCATTTAGACCAATTGTGAAAAATAAGATAGGTAAAATTGGGATTTTTGAGCGTTCTTATCGTTCAACATACTATGTCGATAAATTGAAAGCTAAAAATATAAAATATCGATCTCCTGGGGCTATAGCTCTCTCCTTAGCTTTAGCTCATGATGTCTCTTTTGTGATACTAGAAGGGACTTTGAGAGATTTTGATGTAAAGGCAGGAATGTATATGTGTGAAGATTTGTATCAGCATAAAACAAACGATATAACGATAATATGCCAAGAAGAAAAATTATTTGAAAAATTGAAAAATATACTTTTATAGGAAATAAAATGAATTTTGGTGATATATTTAAAAATTTTAGAAAGCAACAACCTTCAGTAAATGAAGCACCAAGTCATTGGGTCAAGTGTCCAAAATGTAACTCTTTAATGTATTATAAAGAAGTTGAAAATCTCTTTCAAGTATGCCCAAAATGTAAATTTCATATGCGAATAGGTCAAGCTAAGAGGATAGAACTTCTAGCGGACAAGGGAACATTTGTAGAGTACGATCAAGATTTGATACCCGTTGATCCACTTGGATTTGTTGATAAAAAATCATACAAAAAACGTGTGAGTGAGAGTGAGAAAAAGACATCTAAAAAATCTTCAGTTGTAGCAGGAGAGTGTACTATAGGTGGGATACCTACACAATTAGTAGTATTTGATTTCTCATTTATGGGTGGAAGTCTTGGATCTGTAGAAGGTGAAAAAATTGTGCGTGCAGTACATCGTGCTATCTCTAAAAAACAAGCAGTAATCATTGTAAGTGCAAGTGGTGGAGCAAGAATGCAAGAGAGTACATTCTCACTGTTGCAAATGTCAAAAACATCTGCTGCACTCAAACGACTAAGTAAACATGGACTTCCATATATATCAATATTGACTGATCCTACTATGGGTGGTGTAAGTGCTTCATTTGCGATGTTAGGAGATGTCATAATAGCAGAGCCAGGTGCTTTGATAGGCTTTGCAGGACAACGTGTTATCAAACAAACAATCGGAGCTGAATTACCAGAAGGTTTTCAAAGGTCTGAATTTTTACTCAAACATGGTTTTGTTGACATGATTGTCAAACGTAGAAAGATGAAACAGACCGTTTCTGATTTACTGTACTACTTTGGTAATAACATAAAAAAAGAAAGTTCTGAAAATTTAGAGTTAAAAAGACGAAAAGAAGATAAAATAATTTCTTCTGATAAGCAAAATGCAACATAAAATATATGCCCTTTTTGATTTTGATTTAAATCAAAAAAAAGGGTATTCTATCGATCAGTTTTTAAATCTTCCTAAAGTAAAACAAGCTCCTTTCCTTCAATATCGTGATAAAAGCAACTCATTTGACAAAAAATTAGAAAATATTATATATTTAAAAGAGAGATTTAACGGCAAATTGATTGTAAATGATGAATTAGAATTGGCGAAATATGCAGATGGTTTACATGTAGGACAAGATGATGTGTTACGTTATGAAACAACTATTGAAAAATCTATTTTAAGACTTCGTATGCTCTTAAAAGATAAAATACTTGGTTTATCTACTCATAATGTGGCAGAGATCATGATAGCTAATAAACTACCTCTGGACTATGTTGGATTAGGGGCATATCGTAAGACTAATACTAAGAATGTTAAAGATATATTATCTAATAATATTAGTACAATAGCATCAGTTTCAAAACACGATGTGTGCGGGATTGGTGGTGTGAAAAGCACTGATAAAATACCTCATGTAAAGTATCTGGTACTGGGATCTAATCTATATGAAAATTGATATATATACTATAGAAAAACACAACCGTGATGAGTATACTTTAGCGTGTGAAAACAGTAAAAAAATGATTAATAAATATGCAAATATAACTGAACATAATATATTTAATAAGAAAATATCACAAGCACAGAACAGAGATGAAAAAAGTGCTAAAGAAGCCTATTCTAGGGCATTTGAACCTTTTATGAAAGGCTATAATATAATTTTACATCCTGAAGGAAAAATATTAGATAGTTTTGAATTTTATAAAATATTTGATATAAATACAAACTTAAATTTCTTTATAGGCGGTGCTTATGGATTTGAGAAAAGTTTTGTTGATAAAGGCAATCTTATTATAAGTTTAAGTAAATTGACTTTTAGTCATAAAGTGGCAAAAGTTGTTTTATATGAACAAATTTATCGTGGATTGACTTTGTTACATAACCATAATTACCATAAGTAAGTAAAGAAATCAAAAAAGATTTATATACAAAGGGACAATAAGATGACTGAAGAAAAATTAGAACAATATAAAAAAATTCTTGAAGATAGAAAAGCATTATTACTTAGAAATGTACAGGATAATGAAAAAGAGATATCAGCTTTAAAAACTTCTGATGCAAGAGATGAAGCTGATCATGCAACCATTAGTGCTGATAGTGAGATAGAAAGAGCTTTAAGTGCAAAATTAATGCAAGAATTAAAAGAAATTGATTATGCTCTTTTCAAAATAAGCAATAAAACGTATGGTATTTGTGAGATGTGTGAAGAGCCTATAGGTGAAGCTAGACTGCAAGTCAAACCACAGGCAAAATATTGTATAGTATGTAGAGAAATAGCTGAAAAATCTGCATAAAGGATACAAAATATGGGTTTAAAAAAGTTTGTTGTTTTTGGAGCATTATTACTGATTGCGATGGGAATCGTACTTTATACGTTTATTGGTGATGATTATGCTTTACCTATTGCTGGTATTACAATCAAACTTCCTGTTGCTGTTTGGGTTTTATTTCCTGCATTTATTTTGTACTTGGCTACAATTGCCCACTTGATGTTTTATGGAGCTGTAAATTTTGCCAGACTCCGTACGATAAGACGAGATAGTGAAAAATTTGTAGAAAATGCTAAAAGAGCTTTACTTGGTAAAAAAGTAAATGGTGAAGATTATAAAAGTGAAGTTTTCAAATTGCCTGGAGCAATTTTGCCACTTTTAAATATTGATCCTAAGCGTAGTGAACATATTCGTGTTTATGATGATGGTATTCAAGATATTTTAGAAGCAAAACGACGTGTTAAAGATGGTGAAGTGATTGATTTGGCAAAATTTAATTTGTTGTCTGATAATGCTCTTGTTTTGCGAAATGCTGAAAATGCTTTGAAAAAAGATCCTACCTATGCAACAACAATCCTAAAAAAATGCGATGATAAAACATTATGTCAAAAAGCTCATCTGGCTTTAGGAAAGTATGCATCTCTTGATGAGATAAAAAAATATGAAGTCGAACCGACAAAAGAACTTTTTTATACTTTGATTGATCGCATCAATGCTAAAGAAAATCCAATAGAATTAAGTGATGATGATATTATAGAATTTATTGAAAAGATGGATTTTAGTAAAGATGATTATATAAAATTAGCTAAAAAATTAAAAAGTAAAGTTAATCCTGATAGATTGATCTTATTATTTGAAAAACTTGCACACCAATTTCCTCATAAAGCAGGTGAGGGGTATTTGTATGTTTTATTTGATGTGCAAATGCTGGATAATGCGAGAGAATATTTAGAAAATTCTAGTGAAGAAGAGTATCCTGTCTTTAAATATCTTCTATTTTTAAAAGATAGTGGTAAAAATTTCGATACTGATCTATTTTTTAAATAAAATTGCCACTTATTGACTTTTCAAAAAAAGATCTGTTAGTATTAGCCCCTTTGGCGGGTTACACAGATCTTCCTTTCCGTAGTGTTGTAAAAAAATTTGGTGTTGATCTTACTATCAGTGAGATGATTAGTGCTAATGCTTTGATACATCATTCTAAAAAAACTTTTAAAATGATTGAAAAATCACCAATTGAGAGTCCTTATATTGTCCAGATTGCAACAGGTGATGTGGATGTCGCAAAAAAAGCAGTTGAAATTTTAAATGATATTGAAGGAATTGATGGGATAGATTTAAATTGTGGCTGTCCTGTTCCTAAAGTTGTATCACAAAATTCAGGTTCATCACTTTTGCAAGATTTAGATCAAATGGCAAGAGTGATTGAAACGATAAAAAAATTCTCAAATAAACAATATACATCCGTAAAATCTCGTTTAGGTTTTAATGAAAAGATAGCCAAAGAGATAGCTCAGAGTGTTGAAAATGCTGGTGCTGATTATTTGACTCTTCATGGTAGAACACGTGCAGGAAAGTATAAAGCACCAGTAGATTATGAAGCTATAAAATTAGCTAAAGAGAGTGTTAAAATACCTATCATCGCAAATG
>JALSQA010000437.1 GCA_026985685.1 Campylobacterales bacterium
AGTCGTATCAATACTTTCAATTCTGGCACTTGTGTGAGCACTATCAGTAAAGATACACGCTTGACGACCTGTCAATGCGATACTTTCATATCCCATCTCTTTCAAAGCTATTGCCAACAGTGCACTTGTGACTCTCTCACCTGCACTCAATAATAGATCCATTTCACGAGCAGATGGATTTTTACTAAAATGATAAGCAAAATCTGTAAGTTTATTGGTCTCTCCACTCATAGCAGAAACCACTACTATCACATCTTTACCATCTTTTTTTGCTTTGGCAACTCGATTGGCAACATTTTGAATACGTTCAAGATCACCAACACTTGTACCACCATATTTTTGTACGATCAACATCTATACTTTTCCTAATTTTTAATTCAAGATAAAAAGCCCTCATCCTTAAAATAATCAAGGACTTTTCTATATATCGGCTTTTTCATGTGTGTAATATAATCAAAAATATTATCAAAAGAGACAAATTTGTATTCATTAAACTCCGGTACTTCTGTATCTAACATGATTTTTGCATCAGGTTTAAGTTTAACCAAAAAATATTTCTGTGTCTGCCCATCAAATGGATAACGTTTTTTGGTCGCTTTTGAAGGAAAATCATAACTCATCCACTCTGGATACTCGCATAAAATCTCTACATCATTTGTACCTATTTCTTCTAACAATTCACGATACAAAGCATCTTGTGGTGTTTCTCCCTTATCGATACCACCTTGAGGAAACTGCCATACATCATTGCGAAAATCACTACGATTGGCAATCAAGATTTCACACACTTGAGGATATCTATGCGAAACTATCACAGCGGCAACATTTGGTCTGTAAGTTTTTGCACTATTGGCTGTAGACATATGCACTTCCTCTCATAATTTATGATATACTATCCAAAATTCATTTCAAAAAAGGTTAAATCTGCTCTTATATCTTCATATCCCTTTTTGTGATAGTAAATGTCACTACTGTGCTTTTAACTCTTATGTAGATAAACATAGTCTAAAAACAAGTTACATGAAAGCTATTATCAGACAACTAGACCTTGAATTAGAACGCTTTGATGTTAAAGAAAAAAGTATTGAAACACTCTTCATAGGTGGTGGTACACCATCTACTATAGCTGCTTCATTATTTATACCTTTTTTTAAAAAAATTTCTCCATATCTAAAAGAAGATGCAGAAATTACGACCGAAGCAAATCCAAATTCGGCTACAAAAACCTGGCTAAATGGTATGAAAGATATTGGCGTAAATCGAATCAGCTTTGGAGTACAAAGTTTTGATACAAATAAACTTATTCTCTTAGGAAGAAATCATACATCAAAACAAGCATACCTTGCACCACAGATGGCTGCTTCTTGTGGTTTTGAAAATATTTCAATAGACCTCATTTATGGTACACATATAGATACAAAAGAGTTATTGGAACAAGATTTAAAACGTGCATTTTCTCTTCCTATAAATCATTTAAGTGCATATTCATTAACTATAGAAGAAAATACAAAATTTTTCTCTACACCACAAGTAAG
>JALSQA010000438.1 GCA_026985685.1 Campylobacterales bacterium
CAGTAAGATTTTGATGCAGATAGAAGATCAGATATTTCATAGCAAAACAGATGATGAGGGATACTTTGCCTTTGATGTAAATTCATCAGCAAAAGAGATAAAACTAACCCTAAAAGATCAAAATAGTATAACTACAAAATGCAAACCCTATATACCAAGTACAAATAAACAGGTTGGAATAATCTCTGATTTTGATGACACAGTTGTCATCTCAGATGTGACAAATAAACTCAAACTCATTTATCAACTTCTCTTTAAAAACTACAAACAAAGAACAGTTATAAAAGGCATGAGAGAGCATTTTGCAAAGATACTCAAAAACAGCCCTGATAAACCTCTGTTTTTTATCACAGGATCACCAAATCAACTCCATCATGTGGTGGTAGATTTTTTAAAGTATCACAACTTCCCAAAATTTACCCTCATGACAAAAAAGATACATGGAAACAAATCCTACAATCCCTTTAAACAACAAAACTATAAACAAGAGCAGATAGAAGAGCTTATCTCTTTATATCCACAAATTTCATGGGTTTTATTTGGTGATAGTGGTGAAAAAGATGAACAAATCTACCACTCCATTGCTAAAAAATATCCAGATAAAATAAAAGCAATCTATATACGAAATGTGGATAGCGGTGTTGTAAATAGTGTAAAATATAGATAATCATTACTTATTCATTAATCTAATTTTAATATAATAAGAAAAAATTATAGGAAAGCATTATGAAACATACTTCACTTGCACTGC
The DNA here is from genome assembly GCA_026985685.1 of Campylobacterales bacterium. Lineage (GTDB taxonomy): Bacteria > Campylobacterota > Campylobacteria > Campylobacterales > QNZT01 > QNZT01. Next base: position 752 of record JALSQA010000438.1, read on the forward strand.
TCATACTTTTGCCATTTTCACTAAATGCAGCAGAAGGAAAAATCGATATGCATGGTGGAAAGGAAACAACACTTTTACCTGCTACACATCCCCACAAAGCAAAAATATTTTATGCAACTATCCTGGAGATAAAGCCTGTTATGGGATACCAATACCTTAAAGTTAATGAAAATGGAAAGATAAAATGGGTTGCTATCAATGATGCCCCTGTCAGAGTAGGTGATAAAATAGGTTATGACAAACGCACAGTAATGAAAGATTTTAAAAGTAAAGCATTGCATAAAACTTTTAAAGAAATTATTTTTGCAAATGACCTCTATCTACCACAAAAAGCAACGGCATTTGGCAGTCTCAAAGATACTTTGATGAGAACAAAAGATAATACTAACGCACATAAAGGTATAGGGATGTCTCCTCAGCCAAAAGATGAAAAACCCAGTAAACCTTTTGTAAAAAAAGATTCATATAGAGTAGAAGAGGTTCATATGTGGAGAAAATCACTCAATAAAAAAACTATTACTGTTATAGGGAAAGTTTATAAAGTCGCAAAAGGCATTATGAAGCGTGACTGGGTTCATATTGGCGATGGAACAGGTAGTGAAAAGAAGTTAAATGATGATTTGGTATTTACTACAACAAATGCCAATATCAAAAGAGCAGATCGTGTGAAGGCTACTGGTGTTGTAGCAGTTGATAAAGACTTTGGATATGGATATTTCTACCCTGTTATCCTTGAACATGCACATTTTGAATATGCTAAAAAATAAAATATTATTACAGAAT
>JALSQA010000439.1 GCA_026985685.1 Campylobacterales bacterium
TTAGTTAAAATAGAATAAAATATTTTTAAGTTTTATGAGTGAAGTATATCTGGCTATTGTGACATTTTTTGTCGTTTCAGTGTTTTTTTTGGAAGATTTCCATTAAGTGGAAGGGTTCGTTTCTACTTTGCGGGACTAAAGTCTCCGCTTCCTATATAAAGTAAAATTTTTAACTATATTGAATTAGGCTAAAGTGCCTGCCTGTTGTAGTAAATCAGTATAACATGTTTTTAAGATAAATTATTTTACTATGTAATATAAATATATAAGTTTAAGTTACCTTTGTGTAAATATGTTAAATCAAAATGGAGTTTTTAAGTGTTGTTTAATTTTATGAAGATTAGTTTGTTGGTTTTTATGTTTTTGTTTGCTGGGTGTGGTAGTACTGATATCTCATCTAAGGGTAGTGTTGCACATACTAAAGAGAGAGTCTGGGATCAAAACTTGAAGTTTGTATCCAATAAAACATCTTACCACACTAATGAAAATATCAAAATAACACTTGCAAATGTCAAAGGTGAAGATAATAACTGGGTTGGTATTTATAAAAAGGGTACTCCAAGTGCCTGGGATGATGTATATGATCAGAAGTGGTTTTATTTTGAAAATGGTACGCTTGATTTGAGTGCTCCTGCACAAAGTGGTGATTATGAGGTGAGATTATTTTACAATGACTCTTTGAATGTTGAAAAGTCAATTTCTGTCAAAGTTACAAAAGATGCCAACAATATCCTTAGCCTAGATAAAAATGAGTATACAAGAAATGAGCCCATCTCTGTCAATCTATCTCATGTACTGGGAGGGGATAATAACTGGGTTGGTATCTACAAAAAAGGTACTCCAAGTCATTGGGATGATGTATATGATCAAAAGTGGTTTTATTTTGAAAATGGTACACTTTATTTAAAGGCACCTGCACAAAATGGTGATTATCAAGTGCGTCTGTTTTATAATGACTCTTTAGATGTAGAAGAAGCGGTTGATTTTAGTGTTGTAGCTGGTGGTATCTTTAAAGCTGATAAAAAGATTTTTGTGATTGGTGACTCTACTGTTCACAATGAAACAGTAGACAATAACGGCGTACATGTAAATTATGGCTGGGCTGATCTCTTGCCAAACTACATGAAAAATTCTGAAAATTTATTTAATCAAGCACAGGAAGGTAGAAGTAGTCGTACATATCAAGATAGAAGTCAGTATGAAAATGAAGATTGGTTTCATAACTGGTATCAGACAAAAGAGTTGATAAAAAGTACTGATATAACTCATGGGGCTTATCTTTTCATCCAGTTTGGTCACAATGACGAGACAGATGTTTTCAACGATGGCATACGTGAGCATACTTTGCCAGGAAGGGGAGAGAGTTTTTATAATCATATGCGTAGATACATCACTGAAGCCAGAGATCTGGGTGTGGTACCTGTGCTTGTGACTCCTGTAGAGAGGTTGATGAAACAAGCTGGAGAACAAACTAACAGAAGTCACAACAGATTGACAGGTGATTATATACAGACTATCAAAGATCTTGC
>JALSQA010000440.1 GCA_026985685.1 Campylobacterales bacterium
GTAAGTTCACAAATGCACAAACTAAAAGAAGAGGAGATTATTCTCAGTCGTCGCGGACATCTCGCGATCAAAAATTTAGAAAAATTGATCCAGAAAAGTGATCAATTTGAAGCTTGTATCTTTCAAGAAAAAAACAAAAAAAACAAAGGATAAATTATGAAAACAACAATTATACTTTCTTCATTAGTAGCAACTCTATTATCAATTTCTGTTTTACAAGCAGATGCTTTACATGATAGTGTTGCAAAAGAAGCAACACAAGCTCTTAACAATCCTTCTGCAGTAAAAGGCGAAGCAGCTGCAAAAGCTACTGTAGAAGAAGCAAAAGAGAAAAGAATTTTTGAAGAAAAAATGGATATAAATAAATTTCACAAAGAAGTATTAGGTGATGAAGCAAAAATATTACATAGATCTGTTACAAAAGAAGTTAATCATCAAAAAGAAAATTTCAAAACAGTTCCTAAAGATATTCGTACAGCACTAGACCAAACACTTTTTGCTATAGATGCAATTGGTAAAAAAGAGTATAAAGCAGCAGAAGATGCACTTCAACAAGCAACAATAGCATTTGATGATGCACTAAAAGCAGATCCAAACTTAAAACTTGTACCTGTAGCTAATGAAATAGAGGTTAATGCCTTTGAGGGTAATAATGCTTTGATCAAAAAAACAATAAAAGTAGCAGAACATCTTTTAAAAAATAATAATACTCAACTTGCAAGAGCTATGTTACTACCTCTTCAAGATGAGATGGTTATTACAAGTGAGTACTTACCTATGGATATCTATCCTGTAGCTACAAAAAATGCCATCAAAGCATTACATGAGAAAAAACCTAAAGAGGCACTTGCTATTTTAATTTCAGGTTTAGATTCAATAGTTTCAGATACTGTTATTATTCCTATTCCATTATTAAGTGCACAAGATTATGTTCTTGCTGCAGCACAAATTGATAAATCAAAAAAGAAAGAAGCGATACAACTTCTCCAAGCTGCTCAAAATGAACTTCAAAAAGCTGTATTACTTGGATATACTCAAAAACATGCACCAGCATATAAATCAATCAAAAAAGAAATCAAAGCAATTGAACATGAAATCAAAGGGAAAAATCATGTAGAAAAACTTTATGAACACATAAAAGAGAGTTTCAAAAGACTACTTGGTGATACACGTAAAGATGTAACAAAAAATAAAGCAGAAAAAATGGTAAATGCGTATCAACGTAAAGAAGAGCAAAAAGCCATAAAAGAAGTCAATACATTTAAGCAAGAATCTAAACAAGATACAACAAAAACAATTAAATAGGAAAAGCAATGTCACAGAGTAAAAAAGCCTTCAATACCGTCAGTGCCGTGATGTTAGGTATCGGTTCGATGGTTGGTGCTGGTATCTTTATCGTTATTGGACAAGCAGGAGCGATTGCAGGTAATTTAGTCTGGATTTCGTTTCTTTTAGGCGGTATTGCGGCACTATTTAGTGGCTACTCTCTGGCGAAACTTGCTCTTAGATATCCATCTCGTGGAGGAATCGTAGAGTATCTGGTACAGAGTTTTGGAGAGGGTATGTTCTCTGGAAGTGCTGGTGTACTCTTTTACCTTTCACAACTCGTTGCCATAGCTGCTGTTGCCAAATCTTTTGGTTCGTATGCGACAAGATTGATAAATGTTTCAGGTGACTATACAAATGCTTTTTCTGTTGGTATTGTTGTAATTTTTATACTAATAAACCTAATCGGTGCAAGTGTTGTTGCCAAATCAGAAAATATCATAGTAATGATTAAGTTAGCGGTACTAATTGTATTTACAATAATTGCACTGTTTTTCATCAAACCAGAGTTACTTAGTGTTAAGGATATGCCACCACTTAAAGATATGTTTTTTGCTGTGGGCTTAACTTTTTTTGCTTATCAGGGATTTAGTGTTATTACCAATACAATCGAAGATATGCAAGATCCAGCACATACAATGATGCGTGCGATGATCATAACTATCTCTCTTGTGGGGATACTTTATATCTTAACAAGTATAGCAGTTTTAGGAAATCTTTCACTTGCAAAAGTTATTGCAAGTAAAGATTTTGCTTTAGCTCAAGCGGCACAACCTATATTTGGAATATGGGGATTTAAGATTATGGCATTGACAGCCCTTCTGGCAACGGCTTCTGCTATCAATGCCACACTTTATGCAGCAACAGAGATTGGTTATACAATGGCAAAAGAGGGAGATTTACCTGATGCTTATACTTACAATGTATATAATTCTACAGAAGGATTGCTCATCAGTGGAATACTTATCTTACCAATGATACTTTTTTTCAACCTTGCCCAAGTTACAACAATAGCTGCACTTGTGGTACTTATCATTCAGGGGATAACTCATGTCGGACATCTACTCAAAATAAAAGAAAGTGGTGCAAATGTATGGATAGTTAGTAGTGCAGCTGTCAGTATGTTTGGTATTGCAGTTGTAACACTGTACTACACCTCAAAAGATATGCCGATGATTGGCTATGATATATTAGCAGCTATTGCTTTGGCATTTACGATAGAAGTAATGTTACGTTTGATTACAAAACGTGTTATTACTAAACAAATCACACAGCTAGAACATCTCAAACAAGAGATGCAAACAATGATACACAAAATCACACAAAAGGATAAATCATGAAAAAAGAACAATTGATTGCAGTTTATGACAATCACGACGATGCAGCACAAGCTATTGAAACTTTGGTAAATGCTGGTATTTCTAAAGAGGATATATCGGTATTAGGAAAAGGTGAAGCTGGTGAGCCTAAAGATATTTTCGAGGTCAATAAAGAAAATGAAGATATCTCTTACTGGGGTAAACAAGGTGCTTTCTGGGGAGCTTTATGGGGATTTTTGATGGGTGCATTTTTCTTCTGGGTTCCTGGATTTGGTCCACTAATAGCAGCTGGTCCAGTGATTGCATCACTTTCTGGAGCACTTGGCGGAGCAGCTGTTGTAGGAAGTATGACTGCATTGGTGGCTTGGTTTACAGATCTTGGTATCGAAGAAGTTGAAGCCCATAAATATACAGATTTACTCAAAGAAGGAAAAACACTTATCATCGTTCATGGCAAAGAGAGTACACAAAAAGCAAAAACATTACTCAATGACCTTGGAAATGCACAAATCAAAGTCTATACAAAATGAGTAAAAAGAATATGCTTACAAAGCATAAGATAACACTTTTTATCGTATATCTTATACTTTTTACGGCAATATTTGGTATGATAGATTACTATGCTTATGATATCTTAAATCCATGGATATTTTTAGGACTTAGTTTAATTAGTGCGGCATGGGCAACATATACCCATGTCAAACATCATCAAAAAACAAAAGCTGATGAAATTGCAAAAGATATAGAAGAAATTTTATAAACAAAGAAGGAGAAAAAATGACACCATTAGACAAAGAACTCGAAAAGATGAAATCAAGCATCAAAACAGAACTCAAACTTATTTACAAAGCAAACATGAAGATATTTGATTGGGATTTGCCTGAAAACGATGAAGATAAAGCTTCAAAAGTTATCTTAGAAACAATGCAAAAAGCACTTGATGAACTCAAAGAAGAGTCACTTAAAGACCAATAAGATACAAGGAAATGGTGTTTCAGTTCCATCTTGCAGGGGTCTATCCAAAGAAACGCTAAAAGCTCTAGGTACATATATATGATGGAGCTGAAGCACCATTTCCTGTAAATTTTTATACTTTCTATTTATAGTTTATATATACAAATATTATTTAAATATGTTATCATGAAAATAAAATCTAGGATATTACAGTGCTTGCTAAACTCCTCATAGCTGCTATTCTTACGGGTTTGATTAGTGGTTTTTTTATCACGTTTTATGATTTATTGATCACTTTTGTAACATATTTTATCTTCATGGGTGATCCTTTTAAAACAATTCCTACTCTTCCAGCATGGTATATTTATCTTGTTCCAACTGTATCGATTTTTTTTGTTAATTATCTAACTTCAAAAGATAAAACAATCAGAGAATACGGAGTCAATGAAATTGCTGAATCTATCACACAAAATAAAATGACTATCACACTCAAAACACTTTTTTTAAAAGTCATTGCTTCTACTTTATCACTCTCTAGTGGATTTTTAGCAGGTACAGAGGGACCTAGTGCAGGTATCGGAGCTATGATCGCTTACCAGGTACATAGATTATTTCGTCTTCCTGAAATGCTCATCAAAATGATGATTAGTGTAGGAGCAAGCAGTGGTATAGCAGCTATCTTTGTCTCTCCTGTTACAGGTATGGCATTTGCAGTGGAAAACATAGCTTATCAATTTATAAAACAATACATAGGTTACTTGATTTTGGCTTCTATGATCGCTTTTGCTGTAAGTATAAATTTTTTAGAACCTATTTATTTTCAACACTCTGTTGGTAGAAAATTTCAAAATAGTTATATATTTGCCAATTTACTTTTTATTCCATTTATTACTGCATTTGTTTATCTATATCTTATCTTAAAAAAGAGGGTTTTACATTTTATAGACTGGGAAATTTTTAAAAACTTTAACCGTTGGCGTAACCATATTTTTGCACTTATAGGTGGTGGAACGATAGGTACGATATTGTTGATCAAGCCTCAGGCTGCATTTTCGGGAAAGATGATCGTTACAACACTTATCAATCAAGAACATCATCTCTCTTTAACTTTAATATTTTCAGTCATCATGCTACGTATAGTAGGTACAACTATCTCGATATATGCCAATGCCGTTGGAGGTCTTTTCTTACCATTGATGAGTATTGGGGCATTGATTGGATATGCCTTTGGGGAGATAATAGCAACATACTATATGCAAATCGAGCCTTTTTATTTTGCGGCGATTGGAGCTTCTGTTTTTATGGGTGTGTTGATGAAGCTTCCACTAACTGCTGTGGTTTTAGCAATGGAAACTACTTTTGATTATAATGTTGTGGTGGCAACTGGTGTAAGTGTGATTCTTGTTAGTTATTTTTCAAATCTTTACTTTGATATTCGTAAAAAATATATCACACGTGCAGATAAACTTTCACAAACAACTTCTCTGCCATGAGAAGTTGTTTGCTGTAAAAGTATAAATTATTTAATACCTTTTGATGTCCAATATTTACGAATCATATCTTTTGTCTCTTTTGGAAGTGGAACATAACCTAAATCTGTCGCAATTTTATCACCATTTTGGTAAGCGAAGTCAAAAAATTTAGTTACTTTTTTGTTTGTATCTGTTTTCTCTTCTGGCAACAAGATAAAAGTAGCCGCTACAATCGGATAAGATGTCTTTCCATCAGGATATGCGATAAGAGCATAAAAATCATTATCTGGTGTCCATTTTGCATATTTAGCAGCATCTTGGAATGATTTTAAAGTTGGAAGGATATATTCACCCTCTTTGTTTTGTACCTTTGCAGCTGAAAGTCCAAGTTTTTGTTTGTATGAGTATTCGATATAACCAATAGAGTATTTTGTTTGCTCGATATTTGCTGATACACCTGAGTTACTTTTTCCTGCTACAACATTTCCTTTCCAGTTAGGTTTTTTACTTGCTTTAAATGCCTTATCGTCAAGTTTTGATAAGTAGTAAGTAAAGTTATATGTTGTACCTGATTTATCAGCTCTTACAGCTACTGTAATCTTTTCATGAGGGAGTTTGATATCAGGATTTACGCTAGTAATCTCTTTATCATCCCAATATGCAACTTTTCCACTAAAGATTCCTGCAATTGCTTTTTCACTAAGTTTTAATTCACCATCTTTTACGCCTGGGATATTGTAAGCTAGAACAATACTTCCTACTACTGTTGGGAACATATATAGTTTGTTTTTTCTTAGTTTTTCAGGTTTAAGTGGTTTATCACTACCTGCGAAGTTTACCATTCTTTTTTTGATAGATTTGATACCGTCACCAGAACCAGTTGGTGTATAGTTTACTTTTTCACCTGTTTTTGCATTGTATTGGCTGATCCATGCTTTGTATACTGGTCCAGGGAAAGAAGCACCTCTACCTTGAAGTTCACCTGCGATAAGTGATGAAGCTGCGATAGATACAGCAACGCTTATAGTAGCTAATGTTTTTAATTTCATATTGTTTTTCTCCTAAAATTATAAATTCAGAAGAAGTATAGAGTAACTTGATTACAAAACGATTACATCATATATTTTGAAGAGTTTTTTACTCTTCAAAATGTTATAGACCTTAAAAGTCACCTGTCGCAGCTTTATCCATAGCAGCATATACTGTATCTCTTACTGATTCTGCCATCTTTAACATATCAGCCGGTAAAGGTTTCCCACCGTGAATCATCAAACCCATATCCATAGTATATAACCATCTATTGCCTTTATCATCTTCTTGCAACATAATACGACAAGGCATGAAAGCACCAAAAGATTTTGAATATGTCAAAAACTTAGCAGCAATAGGTCTACTACATATAGAAAAAATTCTAGTATATTTTGTTTTTTTACCACTACTATCCAATGGAGAACCATCAAACATGGTAACATCACCTACCAATTGCATATTGCCATCACCAACAACACTCTCGATAATATCTTTGATATCATCATTTGTTACATCTTCATTTACTTTTTTGTAGCGTACCATACCATCAGCAGCATTTCCAGTCTCTAATACCTTACCAAACATATTCATATAAAGTGGCAATGCCTGTGAATCCAATTTTGTTGCAGAACTTATCAATCCTCCAAACTTAACACCCGCAAAAAGTAACCCCGCTACAACTAGTGCACCAATCAACATCAATATAGCTTTAATAAAACCCATGTTTATCCTTTATTTGTTTTTTTTATATTTATGTACTATTTTAGCCAAAAAAACTTTATAACTTTTTAAAATAAGATAATTTTTTATTATAAATCTGCATAACGACTTATAACTTATAATAATATTAATTAAAACTTATAAAACTTTCGTATATTATTAAGGGCATCTATAATGCCATTAAGTTGAGGAAATCACTTATATTGGAAGCGGAGACTTTAGTCCCCAAAAGCGGAGGCAAAGCCTTCCGATTCC